>DGDD01000019.1 GCA_002385265.1 Chitinophagaceae bacterium UBA3961 | reverse complement strand
CGTATTCTTGAAGAACTCACGGGATTGTCTGGTATTTACCTTACCCAGCTTCACAGCTATACCGATCCGGGCCGTGATCCACAAGACCGTACTATTTCAATAGCATATAAATCATTAATTGATATTCAACAATACCAAGCTCCTTTATCACAATCGTACAAAGCGCAATGGTTCAAGTTGAACCAGGTTCCTAAATTAATATTTGATCATGAAGCGATGGTGGAGAAAGCGCGTCAGGAGCTGAAATACGCTGCTGCATTGCATCCCATCCTATTCGAACTATTGCCTGCAAAATTCACCTTACCTCAATTACACAACTTGTTTGAAAGTGTGTACCAACAAGAATTAGATAAAAGGAACTTCTCTCGAAAATTACTGGCTACTGGCTTGTTGAGTAAACTAGATGAAAAAGATAAGTCTAGTTCTAGAAAAGGAGCCTACTACTATAAGGTGAACAAGAAGCTTTATAAGAAACATTTCTATAAGATATTGAGCTTGCTCCCCAAACTGAATGAAGTGTTGTAACATGTTCCAGTGGATTTTTAATTGAAGGGTAGCTGAATCAATAATAAGAGACCGTTATAAGATGATCGAATGGGTTGGCCTAATTTCTTATTGTTGAGGGTCGATGGCAAGTACATAAAATTCACCGCCACGGAAACCAACCACCTGTTTCGAAATCGCAAATAATTGTCATTTTTACAATTATAAAAAATCCTTATCTTTAGCGACCCGTAATTTTTAAAAGGAAATTCCTATTTCATGACGAATGCTTCGCTGTACGTTTTAGGCGTAGATTATGGTACCGATTCGGTGCGTACCATTCTCGTAGATGCACGATCAGGTGCCGAAAAGGCCGCTGCAGTTTTTTACTATCCACGATGGAAAAAGCAATTGTATTGTAACCCGGCGGAAAATCAATTCAGACAACATCCTCTAGACTATATTGAAGGGCTGGAAGCAACGATCAAGTCGTGCCTTGAGCAAGTTCCCGATGCGGCCGCCCATGTAAAAGCGATTTCTGTTGATACTACCGGTTCTTCACCGGTAGCAGTTGATAAAACCGGAACACCACTGGCTCTTACCCCCGGTTTTGAAGAGAACCCCAATGCCATGTTTGTTCTTTGGAAAGATCATACTTCTATTAAAGAAGCACAATCTTTAAATGAACATGCAACAAAATATCCCACTAATTATCTTAAATATGTAGGGGGAATTTATTCCAGTGAATGGTTCTGGGCCAAATTGCTGCATATACTTCGTGCAGATGAATCAATTCGATCCAACTTGTTTTCATTTGTAGAGCATTGCGATTGGATACCTTATTTATTAACAGGAGGTACTGATGTAATGCAATTGAAGCGTGGAACTTGTTCGGCCGGGCATAAAGCACTCTGGAGCAAAGAATGGGGAGGATTACCGCCACAGTCTTTCTTTAGCGATTGGGATCCATTGTTAGATGGCATAACAACGCGTTTATTTACAGACAGCTATACAGCCGATCAATCAGTTGGCATTCTTTCGAAAGAGTGGGCGCAACGCCTTGGGCTACCTGAAACAGTAGTAATTGGCGCAGGCGCATTCGATGCCCACATGGGTGCTGTGGGTGGTCAAATCGAGCCCTACCATCTCAGTAAAGTAATGGGAACATCTACTTGCGACATGTTGGTAGCACCCATTGATGCCATTGGTGATACTTACGTAAATGGGATTTGTGGGCAGGTGCCCGGCTCCGTTATTCCCGGAATGATGGGATTGGAAGCCGGACAATCTTCATTTGGTGATTCCTATGCGTGGTTCAAAAACTTGTTGAGTTGGAGTATCAGAACTGTTATTCCCAATTCAAGCAAACAAGAGCAGGAAGCGCTATGGATCGATCAGATCATCCCTTCGCTTACTAAAGAAGCTGAAAAACTTGATTGGAATGAAAGTAGTCCATTGGCACTCGATTGGTTCAATGGCAGAAGAACGCCGGATACGAATCAAGAAGTTAAAGCTGCCATTTCAGGATTGAATTTAGCAACGGATGCACCCTCTATATTCTATGCAATTGTAGAAGCTACTTGTTTTGGGGCCAAAGCCATTGTTGAGCGTTTCAATAATGAAGGGGTGAAAGTACAAGGACTCATTGGTTTGGGAGGTGTTGCACGTAAGTCGCCATTCATTATGCAAATGATGGCAGATGTCATCAACATGCCAATACGTATTCATCGTTCGGAACAAACTTGTGCACTAGGTGCTGCCATGTTTGCGGCAACCGTTGCAGGTATCTATGATAAAGTAGAATCGGCCATGGCTGCTATGGGCCAGGGTTTTGAATTTGAATATTTCCCTGACCCGGCAAAAACAGCCTTGTACCAACAGCGCTATCAAAAATATTTAGAGTTGGGGAAGTTTGAAGAGGAAAGTTGAGAAAGAACAAGAAGAGGAACAAGGGGAGATACAGGAAACGAGGATGAGAGGAGGCGAGGAACGAGGAGAAGTTTAAGAATTGAAGAGCAAGGGTGATAAAAGGAAGGAGGGAAGAAGGAGGGAAGAAGGAGGTGAGAGATTGAAATACAGAGAAATTGGACGCGCTGCGTAATCGCTGCGAACGCTGCGCCGCCGCGGTGAAAAAAGAACAAACGGGAAATGTGCAGAATGAACAAGGTGAATGAATTGCTGATATTAGGGGTCGCACATCAGTAGCAGCAGCCAATTGAAGAAAAAATAAAATGAGAACATGAGTACATATCAACATATTAAAGAAGAAGCATACGCGGCAAATATGCAGTTGCCCGATTTGGGATTGGTGCTGTTTACATTTGGAAATGTAAGCGCAGCAGATAGAAGTGCCGGTGTATTCGCGATCAAACCAAGCGGGGTACCTTACGCTGAGTTAACACCCGATTCAATGGTGATCGTAGATTTTGATGGGAAAACAGTTGAAGGCAAACTTCGC
This sequence comes from Chitinophagaceae bacterium UBA3961, assembly GCA_002385265.1. Classification (GTDB taxonomy): domain Bacteria; phylum Bacteroidota; class Bacteroidia; order Chitinophagales; family Chitinophagaceae; genus Endoryza; species Endoryza foliicola. The sequence continues at coordinate 3,624 of DGDD01000019.1, read as the reverse complement.
CCTTCTTCCGACACACTTACTCATGCGGTGCTTTACAAACAGTGGGATGGAATTGGAGGGATCGTACACACGCATTCAACCTATGCAACTTCTTGGGCCCAAGCTCAACGCGATATTCCGATTTTTGGAACCACTCATGCAGACCATAACACCGTAAATATTCCTTGTGCGGCACCCATGGATGATGCCATGATTAAGGGAAACTATGAGTACGAAACGGGGTTCCAGATCATTCGCTGTTTTGAAGAGAAGAAATTAGACTATAAAGAAGTGGAAATGGTATTGGTTGGTAACCACGCTCCTTTTACTTGGGCCAAAACTGCTGCAAAAGCGGTTTACAACAGTGCAGTGTTAGAAGAGATAGCGCGCATGGCTTATTTAACAGAACAGATCAATCCAAAAGCACCGCTGCTGAAAGACGCCTTAATTAAAAAACATTACGAACGCAAACACGGTCCGGATAGCTATTACGGACAGAATTAAACACAGCATATGAGCTCATTAAAACATTTAGAACTTTGGTTCATTACGGGAAGCCAACATTTGTATGGTCCTGAAACTTTGGCTACTGTTGCCGATCATGCGAAAGAAGTAGCAGGAGTATTGAATACTCATTCTTCGATTCCTGTTTCAGTAATTTGGAAACCAACCGTTACTACACCTGAAGAAGTTACCGCTACACTTGCAGCAGCAAATGCTGAGAAGAAATGCATTGGGGTAATTACTTGGATGCACACTTTTTCTCCTGCAAAAATGTGGATCAATGGATTGAAGAATCTGCAAAAGCCTTTATTGCATTTGCACACACAATACAATCGTGATATTCCTTGGAGTGAAATTGATATGGATTTCATGAACTTGAACCAAAGCGCACACGGTGATCGTGAATTTGGTTTTATCATGAGTCGTTTGCGTTTGAATCGTAAAGTAGTTGTAGGGCATTGGAAAGATGAAACGGTTGTTGCGCAAATTGCGAAATGGTCGCGCGCTGCAGCCGGCTGGGCCGATTGGCAAGGCGCACGTTTTGTTCGTTTTGGCGACAATATGCGCTTTGTAGCGGTTACGGAAGGAGATAAAGTAGAAGCAGAATTGAAATTCGGATACAGTGTGAACACCTATGGTGTAGGTGATTTGGTGAAAGTGGTGGAATCAATCACCGACGCTGAAATTGATGCGTTGGTTAGCGAGTACGGCGATACCTACAAATTGATGGCGTCGTTACAGAAGGGAGGAGCGCAACACCAATCTCTTCGTGATGCTGCTAAAATAGAACTGGGATTGACGCGCTTTTTAGAGAACGGAAACTTCAAGGGCTTTTCGGATACATTTGAAGATTTGCATGGATTGATTCAATTGCCGGGTATTGCCTCACAACGTTTAATGGCAAAGGGATATGGATTCTCTGCAGAAGGCGATTGGAAAACCGGAGCATTGGTAAGAGCCATGAAAGTGATGGCAACCGGTTTGAAAGGGGGAAACAGTTTTATGGAAGACTATACCTATCATTTCGATCCTTCTAATCCATTGGTACTTGGTGCGCACATGTTGGAAATCTGCGAAAGCATTGCTTCTTCCCAACCATCTTGTGAAATTCATCCTCTAGGAATTGGTGGCAAGGCCGATCCCGTGCGTTTGGTGTTTGATGCTGCCGCAGGTGCTGCCTTGAATGCTTCGATAGTAGATATGGGAAATCGCTTCCGTTTATTAGTGAATACCGTAGAAGCCGTGGCGCCTCCTCAACCTTTACCGAAGCTTCCGGTAGCGCGAGTATTGTGGAAGCCACATCCAAATATGGCCGACGGATGCAAAGCATGGATACTAGCAGGTGGAGCACACCATACTTGCTATTCTCAAAACCTAGATGCCGAAGTTTTAGAGGATTTTGCAGGAATGGCCGGTATTGAATATGTGAAGATTGATGAGAAAACGGATATCTACCAGTTCAAGAACGAATTGCGTTGGAACGATAAAGCTTATTAAATTAATAATTAAAAAATTAATAATTAATATGGAATAGGAAAGAGTGCTTCAAATTTCTGCGGCCCTCTATTTTTTAAACTTAGGAATTGGAAATTCTTTCCTATTTTTCAAGTCAATTGCTGTTATATGAATAATAAACTTGCTACGATCGACTATTTGGTGTTTGGTGTCTACTTTCTACTTTTAGCCAGCTATGGCTACTATGTTTATTTGAAAAAGAAGAGAGCTGCCGAAGGAGGCGTGAAAGACTTCTTCTTGGCAGAAGGTTCTTTAACCTGGTGGGCCATTGGAGCTTCTTTGATCGCTTCAAATATTTCTGCAGAACAATTTATTGGAATGAGTGGTGATGGTTTCTTTGTGGGTACTGCTATCGCAGCGTACGAATGGATTGCTGCTTTAGCGCTGATCATCATTGCGGTTTGGTTCATGCCAATTTATTTAAAGAATAAGATCTACACGATGCCGCAGTTCCTTAAAACCCGATACAACGAAAGCGTATCGATGGTGATGGGAATTTTCTGGCTCTTCCTTTATGTGTTCGTTAACCTTACGTCCATTCTTTACCTAGGTGCGGTTGCCATTGATGGCTTAATTGAAGGAGATCAGTTGCATCTGATTATGATCATACTTGCAGTAATGGGATTGATTATTACCCTAGGTGGTATGAAAGTGATCGGTTATACCGACGTATTGCAGGTGGCGGTTTTGATTATTGGCGGATTGGCCACTACCTATTTGGCACTTTCAAAAGTGAGTACCACGCTTGGTGGTTCAGGCAGTGCAATAGAAGGATTCCGTTTACTGATCAACGACTCTCCTGATCATTTTAAAATGATCTTAGCGAAGCCTGCTCCCGATGCTCCGCAAGAATACATCAACAAATATTTGATTCTTCCAGGAATTGCGATGTATTTCGCAGGTCAATGGATCGTAAATTTGAATTATTGGGGTTGTAACCAATACATCACACAACGTGCTTTGGGTGCCGATTTGAAGACTGCGAGAAGCGGTATCTTATTCGCTGCTTTCTTGAAATTGATGATGCCTATTATTGTAATGCTTCCCGGTATTGCGGCTTATGTGTTGTACAAGCACAATAATTTGGAAGGGTTTAATGGAGTGAAAGACACCGCTTATTCTTCTGTGTTAGCATTCCTGCCTGAAGGTTTGAAAGGCTTGTCCATTGCTGCATTAACTGCGGCGATCGTTGCGTCTTTGGCGGGTAAATTGAATTCTATTTCTACGATTTTTACCTTGGATATTTATAAGAAGTATGTGAACAAAGAGGCGGATGAGAAGAAACAAGTATGGGTAGGTCGCATCACAGTATTGGTTGCCATGATAGTATCCATTGTTTTTACTTGGAAAGACTTATTAGGAATTGGTGGCGAAGGTGGGTTTACTTTCATTCAAAAATATACGGGTTTTGTAAGCCCGGGTGTATTTGCCATGTTCCTGTTGGGTATGTTCTGGAAGCGCACCACCGGTACGGCTGCCATCACAGGTTTGATTGTCGGATTCGTGTCTTCTATCTTCTTCAATAGTTTTGCGGTTGGATTATTAGGCAATGAAACGATTCTCTATACTGCTTTCCCAAACGGTAAAGGTGGTTATGAAATTCCTTTCGTAATTAATATGGGATGG
>DGDD01000165.1 GCA_002385265.1 Chitinophagaceae bacterium UBA3961 | reverse complement strand
TTTGGAAACGAACTTTCTAAAAACCTGACAATTCACAAAAACGTTAAGCAAGAAATTATTGTCACCACAGCAGACAAAATAAAGTTAGTGTTAATAACTGCAAAGGAAGTTTTAACTGCACAACGAGACTGGTGGACACCTTTTGGCTTATTAATTTCATTCATAACTACACTTTGTACAGCGGAGTTTAAAGAGGCATTTGGTGTTTCTAAAGAATTCTGGCATGCCATATTTGTAATCTTAACAATCGCAAGTGCTATCTGGTTAATACGATGTTTCTATAAGCTTTATAAAAACTGGGGTGAGGATAACCTTGACAACATAATCGAGAAAATAAAACTTAAAGGTGAACCTGAACCTCAAACAGATGGTACTGACAAATAACAAAAGGTTTGCCGCAAAGCTGGCAGACGGAATATCAATCATCAGTTGTACTACTACCAGCTAATATCGGGCTTGACCGAATTCTATTTGGCTTTTAGTTGTTAACTTCATCATCAATATTTTAATCGGCTTCAGTTGCAGGTCAGACAGTTATTAAATACCAGCCCTGCGGCAAGCCCTAACGTTATCCGCAATTCAACCCCGTCATCACTATGTCAATGACACAAATAGCTTTCCTAAGGAAGGCTGACATACCTTCAAACCGACAAATTCAAGATACTATCCAAAAACTTGGTTATGACTTCAAGATATTGACTGGACTTGACAAGCTAATAGACCAAGATGGCCTTGAATGTAGCATTAACTTACATCAGACATATATTGAAACTTATATTGACTTTGCCGACAACGCAATAGCTGACCATGAAGCAGATTGGCTAAAACCAGACATAACTCACCAAGACATAGCAATTTCTTTTGTTTGGGGTGCTGACTTTGCGGCAGGTGCTTGTATCGGACTTATTTCACTCGCTTTGACAGATCTAAGTAACGCTTTGATTTACTATATGGACGAGCAAATGAAGTATACAAGAGAAATGTTGCTTGCCGATACAACACAATTTCTTGCTGAACTAAACAAGCAGAGTAGCGAAAGTGTACGTCTTAAAGAAATTGCAAAAACCCATAAAGAAAACACATATACAAAGAATACATCGTGGGACAAAATGAAAAGCATCTTCAAATAAACTACTCATAACATTGACATTGCCAATAGTTGGACATAACATTTAGGCTTTAAGCAGCGAAAATTCTGCTGCACTGTGGTTCGGGACTTAACAAATCCCATACAGACCGATCCAGATGCTGCTTCGCCTTACTTCTTAATGTTTAACTTTATCAAACAGCCACGAAGCGGTTCCAGGCGCACAAATATAAAATCTCCAATATCCGCGAGTCCTTCGCGTGTTAGGCAATCCGACATCCGATAATTTTCAAAAGTACTTACAAAGTATCAATGACCAGGATAGCTGTATATTTTTTTCTAATTGCAATTGGCTTAATACTAATCATCTTTTGTCTGCTTACATGGAACACAAAAGAAGGAGCGTTATTTGGAGGCGTCCTAATATTGTATTCCGGAACAATTGTCTTAATAGATAGCATTCCCAAAAAAGGAACTACGATGTATGGCCTGCGGTTTCGTGGAATTTTGGCGGGAATAATAGGAGTCATTTTAGGACTTTCACTAATATTTTCTCACTTGACATAGCTATCAAATAGAAAGGCATTGTAACTGGACAGACAATTTTGAAATCGTAAAAGCATTTTCAAAATTTAAAATCTCTTACACTTAGTACAGCAGCCCACAAAAGCTTTCGTGTTAGGCTGACATACATGTCAATCCCGCTTCTGCAGGATTCTACTTTCGGCAACAATCGGGCTGTCCGAATTCTATTTAGCTTTTAGTTGTTAACTTTACCACAGTACCCTTATCCCTAAGAAAAGGCCGGGATGACTAGGATTTAGTTCCCCGCAAGACAGAAACACTGTTCAGGCCCCACGGCAAACCTCGAACCTAAGATGTTGAACCGACAAAGCAACCGTGAAAGTAGGAGAACAGAAAAATGTATTAAAACGACCCCAACTTGGATTTAGAAATGGATATCAATTATAAACTAGAAATTGAGTTTCTCAAAGAAGTTGAAGACGGCGAGAACGAAACCAACCGGAAAGAGTTACTTTCAGAAGAACAACTAACTAAAATCATTGAGAAATATCCACATGCTCCGCACGACTACATTGCCTACTTGAAAGAAATTGGCTCCGGAAATATCAGAGAATGCAGGTTTAAAGTGCAGCCTTTCCTTTTTACACTGAAAGATCTAGGACTTGACCAATATTATGAGATTAAATCAAATATTGTCTTCTTTGGTGATAATTTTAGCGGCGATTTCTCAGGATTTGACCTTGACCTAAATGACGGACTAATTGTTGAGTTTTGGCACGAGAGTGGTCACCTGCATTACACTAAGAAAACCTTTTACAACTATATACGACAACAAATTGGAATCAACGAAACCGAGATACAAGAACAGAACTTTAAACAATAAATGAAACTTGAATTTCTAGATGTAACAAGTGGTGGCGAACACCCAACTGCATCACCCCAAAACCTTATTCGAATTTCATCATTCAGTAAGGAGGAGCAAAGCAAATTAATTGAAAGCATAGAAATCTTCTTACAGAGTCCGGAGAATAACTTGGCTTTGCACCAGTTACCCTTTGTAAAATCAAATAATTGTTCAGTCACACTTAGACATTCCACCGAAGACGGATGCCTCGTAAAAACAGGCTCTTATCATGATTACAGCTGCTTTCTAACCGTACCGGCATATCAGGAAATGATTGGAATCATAAAAAACGTAGACGGTGGCCACAACTGGTTGACACCGGGAGAATATTTGGATGAGCCGGCGTTTTTGATATCGATGTATGGGCCGTGGTGAAACTAACTTAATATAGATTAATCATGGACCAAACTTGCAGTCAATATAATTCCCAAGAATGCAAAAAGAACACAGTGCAGCATTAGATAAACTATCCTTTATTAAACACGATCTTTAACAAAACAAACCCTAAATGTTACAAAACCTTCTATTCCTTAGCCTTTTTAGTTCTTTTTCGCCAACCAATGACACCATCAAAATCAAGGCAATTGATGTAAACACGTACGATTATCAGGTCTCAAGCGTCACTCCGCTTCAAAACACCAATTTTACAAACGAAGCATTGGTGGCCGAGTTCAACGGCCGTATTCTCTTTAAAGAATTCTATTTAAGTAACCTTTTGTATAATAAAGGGTGCTCCAATGCAGTCTTTCACCTATTTATTGGATATAAGAAGGACCGCATCTACATTGGCATGGATGAAAACCACAACAATGAATTTGAATCGTCAGAAATCACTAGTATGCCCGGGTCTAAGAAAAAGATTTGGACTAAAGAAATCCAGCCAAGAAAATATTGCGACACTTCGATGCTGTCAGAGAAATCGGTCATTCATTTGATTCCGTTTAAAAATAACGTCAGATACAACGATGCATCATCCTCTGATACTATGCTGCAACTGTCCATTTCAAAAGGGAGCATTAAGAAATTTAAACTAAACGATTCAACCTTTATTTATAGTCATCCAGCAACCTTTGCTAAAAAGGACAACAGTTATGTATCAAACTTTACTCTAAAACAACCAAATAGTATCAAGAGAGTACAGGCTGTAAAAGACTTAGTGGAAATCGGGAATCAGTTTTATGAAATTATAATGACCACCAATAAAGACGAATTGGTGCTTCATAAGGTAAAAAGCAATAACGCAATTACAATACAAAAAATCAGTAACGAAACATTAAATTCACTCAAAATAATAAGTCTTGAAACGCTCCAACAGCAACCGATCGAAATTGAAAAAGAGTATACACTTATTGATTTCTGGGCTACTTGGTGCAAACCCTGCATCGCTTCGATGCCCAAAGTCGACCAATTGTATCAAAGGGAGAAAAACAGGTTACAAATTGTAAGTATCTGCGTGGATCCTGAAGATAAAATTACCTTGGCTCAAAAAATTGCAACAGAGCAACAATCGAGTTACCGACACTACTTTTTCAAAGCGGATCCCTATAATCTGGGAGCACTAACAACTGATTTTGGAATAACAGCCTTTCCTACTTATATTCTAATAGATAAAACGGGAAAAGTGATACAGTATACGAATAATATTGATGAAATAAGGCTCTAGGGCATACCGGCCTGAAACATTGTAGATCGAATTTCACACTGAGAAAATCAAATCAACTCATGCTTACAAGGAGGAATATCGGTAAACTGATCACTGTTGAGTACACCGATCGACCGACACCCATTCGAGGATTCTTAATTGACTTTAGTGAAAACTGGATCTTACTAAAATTCAATGTACACGACTACGTCATGGATGGGTATATCATTCTTCGAATCAAAAACATAAAAGAGTATCGGAGGGGAGATAAGGAACTATTTGCGGAAAAAGCAATAAAACTAAAGAAACAGCACATTTCAAATTTGGTTGATTTCCCTTTATCAGATTTGGGCTCAATTCTCTCCTATTTAACCAAAAACTATGGAATTTTCCAATTTGAATTAAAGTCAGAAAAAGCCTGCTATTTGGGAAAGTTACACTCCATCTCATCGGCTAAACTTACAATTGACTATATCAATCCGAAGGCAATATGGACTAGACAGATGGATTTTAGGCCAAATGACATTCGAACCATTGAGTTTGAAACAGATTATGTGAATACACTAAAACTGGTGGCCAAATATTCAAAAAAGTAAAAATTCTTAGGTGAAATATTTCAAAGAAAATAACAAAACAAAGCTCATCTACCTGGGAATCTTCATCTCTCTTTTCACTTGTTATCAAGTGAAGAAAAACTATTTTAATACTGAGGAGCAAAAAACCGATACTTTGATCACCAAAGAAGACTGCCACTCAGTTATTAATGAGCTTGTGGGATCGGGAGTTGACTCAATAAAAGCCTGCGACTGTTTGGTTCCAAAGATCAATGAAATGGCTGCATCTGATACTGCCTTAATTAGCTCTTTCAAAAATCATCATGACTTCGGCGATGCGTCATTGCCCTTCCAAATGCAATATTCGCAACTTCTTATTTCTTGCATCCGCTCCAGTATTGCTGATACTAACGCGTTGCTTATATTCACTCCTAAACTAAGATCTAAATTGAAAGAAAGATTGGAGGCAAATATGAACAAGAACCCGGAGCTTATCGAAAAATTAGACGTTTCAAAATTCGCAGATTGTTTGGTGGACAAACTCAATGGAAATATCCGTATTTTAGATTTCTTTGAAATGAACAGTCAAGTAGACGCACTCTTCGAAAAATTCGGAAGCGAATGCTTGCCTAGTGATGAACGACCTTTCTTTAAGTAGTGTAAAGTATGGAAATTGGAAAAATACTTAATATACTCTGAGGTGATGTTATTCATCGCGGAGAGAAGGAGAGAAAGAGATGCGCGGAGAAGAATAAACAACTCTCTGCGATTTCTTAGCGCTCTTTGCGGGCTCTGCGGTGAACTCAATTCATCGCGGAGAGAAGGAGGGAAAGAGATGCGCGGAGAAGAATTGAAAATCCTTTCTGCGTCTCTGCTCACTCTGCGTCTTCCTAATTTTTCAATCTTTTCCCTCTACCGCAAAGACTCAACGCCCTTCGACTCAACCTCCGGTCGAAGGATTTTGCGATCTTTGCGGTGAACCAAATAAATATGAAACTAGTTACACTACTCTTTCCACTTTTTCTACTCCAGAATCCACATTCTCATTCTAAGAGATCTATCAACTTTTTCACTCATCAATCACAAAACGAGATCAGTTGGATGGGGTATCTGAATAGTAAGATTCCGGTGTTCCTTCATTACTTTATTGATGACTCATTGGTGGTTGGCGAGATCACTTATCTCAATACAAAAACCAAGACGCCTATTCCTCTTTTGGGCGAGATTGCAAGCAATGGCGAGTACCGATTACTGGAATTTGAAAAAGATGGAACGATAACAGGTGTAATACTTGGAAAATCAGGAACCAGCGAGTTCAATGGCAGTTGGACATCCCCTAAAACCGGTAAACAGTTGGCAGTTAAATTGAATTTGAAAGATACTACTGTCACCTCTGTATCCATTGAAGAATCTCCGGAAAATATCCATGGCACATATTCGTACAAATATAGTAAAGAGGGTTATCAAGGTGAGTTCGAGCTGATTAAGATCGATCAACAAAAAAGCAGTTTTGAACTTACGTCTGTAACAAAACCTCCTGCCTTGAATGTTGCTCAAATTGATAAAGACACCGTTAAAATCGATAAAAATCAATTCAGGTATATCGTTCCCGATTCGGAAGGCTGTGAGATTATAGTGAAACTGTGCAAGGGCTTTGCAGTGGTAAAGTATTTGAGCAAGTCTTGCCGGGATGCATTTGGGTTAGGAGCTACAGCTGAGGGAATCTATATCAAAACCAATTGAGAAAACTCTTTACCAAACAAAATAAATAGGAAAAGTAACCCTACTATGAAAGCCAAAACCAAAGTAAGAATCAGAAAAATGGCGAGTATTGTAGGAATGCTTGTGCTTTCAGCCTGCTGCTTTTTCGGTGCCTATTTAATGAGAAAGAACGCTGTTAGTAAATTAAACGAAACGCAACAATATGTTGGCGTAATTGAAAGAAAGGCAGTCATCACTTATCAAACATCGAGTGCCGGACTTTTTAGTCGAACACTTCAGAACAAAGCATTCTATTTAAAACTGCATGGATTGAATCAAAACTTAGGAGTCTACAATCCCAACGAAGACTATGCTAAATTAGATTACGATCTTCGGATTGGAGATACCATTAAAATCAATTACAATCATTCTAGCGATACCTTTCAACTAAATCTGGAAGTGTTTCAAATTGAGAAAAACAAAAAGATCGTGCTAGCAAAAGAAGCATTTCAAAACACGGAAAGAAAGGGGTTCTACATCGCGTTAATGGGCGGGATCATCCTTACGCTTGTAGCATTCTATGCTTTGAGAAAGTTGTAGTACCTTCAATCTTGTACATGAACAAACAATTGAAAAAAAAGCCCTCCTTCTTCACCGTTATTGCACTTATCGGGCTTTTTGCTATTGTTGTTGGTTTTACAAGAACTTTTGTTATCCCGCTTATTATTGGTTCAAAATCCTGGCCCTGGACTATTTTCCTGCATGCTGCATTCGCGTTTAATTGGGCTGCTATTTTTTTAATACAGAGCCTGTTCATTCAAGAGAAACAGTACAGGCTGCATATACGCCTCGGTAGATGGTCTACACTTATAGCATTAGGAGCAGCCATTTCAATCATCCCCGCCATTCTTTTCCAAATTGAACGAGAACTGGCTGAAGGTCTTGGAGAAATTGCCATCTCTTCAATTGTTGGTTCTATTACCTCGGCAACGATGTTTTTGAGTCTTGTTGGTTTGGGGATCGTCTACCGAAAAAAACCTCAGGCACATAAACGGTTCATGCTGTTGGCTACCATTGTGCTGCTTTGGCCTGCTTGGTTCCGTTGGAGGCACTACTTCCCTAGTATTGACAGACCGGATATTTGGTTTGCAGTGGTGTTGGCAGATAGTTTGATTATTGTGGCTTTTGTCTGGGATTGGTTGAAGAATAAAAAGATACACCCCGCTTTGTTATATGGAGGCTTGTTTATCATTCTTGAGAATATTGTAGAGATTTTTCTCTTTGATACGAGTGGTTGGAGAGCGGTGGCACATTTTCTTTATAATTTACTACATTAAACAAAGAAAGACTCTTTGCGACTTCTTAGCGGTCTTCGCGGGCTCAGCGGTGAACCTTATTCATCGCGGAGAGAAGGAGAGAAAGAGAGACGCGGAGAAGAATTCTAAATTCACTCTGCGTTCCTCTGCGTCTTCCTAATTCTTCAATCTTTTCCCTCTACCGCAAAGTAACAACGAACGCAAAGATACGCGACGTAAATCCCTCTGCGTAGCTCAGCGACTCTCCTAACTCTGCGATCCCCTACACTTCACAATTTTTCCCTAACTTTAGTAAAATAGCATACCAATGAAATCTAAATTACTCCCCTACTTGTTTTTAGCCATTCTTGTAATTGGCTTTGGCGTGTTAATAAATGGATTTAGTAGTTACGGAGAAACAAGACATACACATATAAGTTCCGGAGCAATTATAATTGCCGGAGCCACCATCGCCTTAGCTATTTATAAAGGAGGGAAGTAAAAGCAAAAACGCCATACTTTAATTCAACATAGCATTTTGCCTACTAATGAAATTTGTACTTATTTCAATGCTGAGGAGAATTGCGGAGAGGTGATTTACAATTATGATGAAATGAGGCGCATTGAATCGATTGTTGTAGCGAATGGGATGTCGAGGTATTTTACGTACGATGCAAAGGGCTTGATTGTAAAAATAGTTTTGAGGATGAGTCTTAAACCGGATAGGTTTATTGATATTGATACGAAAGCGGTTTCCGGAGAGGAGTTTAATTATACTTTTTGGTAGTATACTTGTTGAATCCTGTTTATCATAAACCTCTGTATCTCCGCGTTCCTCTTGTTCATCGCGGAGAGAAGGAGGGAAAGAGATGCGCGGAGAAATATAAAATACTCTTTGCGACTTCTTTGCGCTCTTCGCGGGCTCTGCGGTGACCCTAATTCTTCAATCTTTTCCCTCTACCGCAAAGACTCAACGAACGCAACGGTACGCAACGAAAAACCCTCTCTGCGACTTCTTCGCGCTCTTCGCGGACTCTGCGGTGAATCCTGTATTCCAATCAGTTTACTCTACCGCAACGTAACAACGCCCTTCGACTCAACCTCCGGTTGGCTCAGGGACCACGTAACGGTACGCAACGTAATTCCTCTGCGTAGCTCAGCGACTCCGCCATCTCTGCGTCCAAAAAAAATCTCTCTGCGTTCCTCGGCGCCTCCGCCCACTCTGCGTCCAAAAACAACTCTGCGTCTCATTCTTCCCTATCTTTACCCCAAAACTCCCCCATGCCAACACTCGACGCCAATTACTGGGATGAACGCTATAAAAACAAAGAAACCGGATGGGATATTGGATCCGTGAGCGATCCCTTGAAAGAATACATCGATCAATTGACCGATAAAAACATTCGGATACTAATACCCGGTGGTGGTAACAGCTACGAAGCCCTTTATTTAATTGAGAAAGGATTTACCGATGTAACGGTAGTGGATATCTCAAAAGAAGTATGCTACAAGCTTATTTCTTCAAACACGCATGCAATTGAGAAAGGACTAAAAGTAGTGAATGCTAACTTCTTTGAATTCACCGGATCCTTTGATCTAATTTTAGAACAAACTTTCTTCTGCGCTTTAGACCCTTCGCTTCGTCAAGACTATGCGCTTAAAATGAAAACCCTCCTCGCTCCAAAGGGCAAGTTAGTGGGCGTACTGTTCAATACCGATTTCCCGGGCGGACCTCCCTTCGGTGGGCATCAATCCGAATACCAAGCTCTTTTCACTCGATTCTTTATGTTCGTTGAAATAGCGCCTTGCTATAATTCCATTAAGCCGAGAATGGGGAGGGAGGTGTTTGTGAAGATTTGTTAAACGCTAGTCTTAAAATTCTCACTACAGATAGCCTTTAGATCAAGTTTTAAGTTTTTGAGTTCTGTGTTTTAGGCATTAGGCCTTAGGCATTAGACCTTTTGACCACGGATAACACAGATTTTAGCAGCCGATTTACACAGATTAGAGACTCTTGTTCAATCAGCAAAATTAAATACTTGTGCTCTAATCTGTGTTTATCTGTTTTAATCTGTGCTATCCGTGGTCAAAAAAGAAAAAGAGAAGTATCTCTTTGTATACAAAAAAAGCGAGCCATCAGCCCGCTTCATTATTAATTCTTAATTCTTACTCCTTAATTTACTCCGGTTCCTGCTGACTCAAGCAATGAAAACTTCCCAAACCCCAGATAATCTCTGTTGAATCAATCCCCACCACTGCTCTATCAGGGAAACAACTCTGAATAATTTGTAAAGCCTTGTCGTCTTTCTTAGATCGGAAAGTAGGCACAATCACTGCATGATTCGCAATATAGAAATTTGCATAAGAAGCCGGCAAGCGTTGGTCTTCCCAAATCACCGCATCGGGCATCGGTAATTCAACAATATTCAATGCCTTTCCATTATGAAGTCGCATGGCTTTTAACTGCTTCAAATTGGTTTGCAGCAATTCATAATTCTCATCGTTCTTATCTTCTTCCACCACAGTGATCACAGTATCTTCATTGGTAAAACGTACCGTATCATCGATATGTCCATCCGTATCATCTCCAATAATACCTTCCTCTACCCACAGCACTTGTTGCTGACCATAGTAGTCGCACAAGAACTGCTCGATCTGCGCTTGATTCAAATGCGGGTTTCTATTAGGGTTCAACAAACAAGCCGTTGAAGTCATCACTGTTCCGGCTCCGTTAAACTCAACAGATCCACCTTCCATGATGATACCCGGATAAACCACAGGTAAGTTCAACGCTTGTCCAACAAGTGTAGGAATGTTATCGTCTAAATCGTGTGGAGGATATTTTCCGCCCCAGGCATTGTAATCCCAATCAACAATGATCTTGCGCTGTTCCGCCTTTTCATTGATGAGGAAGGCCGGACCGTGATCGCGGCACCAAGCATCGTTGGTGGGATGAAAAAAGAAATCCACTTTGGAAAGGTCCACTCCTGCTTCTACTAAATGTCCCATTGCAAAACTCTTCATCGTGCCATCAATAACGTTGATGCACACGCGCTCACTTTTGGTCAACTCTTTAATGAATTGAGCGTAGTAAGGGAAGATGGTATGAATTTTATCGGGCCAGCTTGCTTCTTTGTGTGGCCAGCTCAGCCAGGTGGCGCGGTGGCGCGCAAATTCAGCCGGAAAGGCATAGCCCAATTCACGCGGTGTTTTACCACCACCAAAACTTTCCGGAGCGAAGAAACGATGTATGAATGATGTTTGCACAGTTCAGTTGTTAGGGTTGAAATTAGCTTTCGTCGATATAGCGTTTTGTGATTGGACCGTAAGAATCGATTCTGCGATCTCTCAAGAACGGCCAATGAGTGCGGTAGCGATCTGTTTTGGTGATATCGATCTCCACCACAGTCACTTCTTCTTGATCGTGAGAAGCTTTGTACAATAAGGTTCCGAATGGATTGGCTACGAAGGAACCACCCCAGAATTTCATAGCACCATTTTGTTCCAAACCAACACGGTTCACGCTCACCACATGCACGCCGTTTGCAACGGCATGTGAGCGTTGGATGGTTTGCCATGCATTGTATTGTTCGGTATTGGTGGCTTCATCTTGCGAAGTAGCCCAGCCAATAGCAGTGGGGTAAAATAGAATTTCAGCACCCATTAAAGCGGTGATGCGTGAAGCTTCAGGATACCATTGATCCCAGCAAATGAGGATACCGATGGTGCCGAAAGCGGTTTTGAATACTTTGTAACCGAGGTCGCCCGGGGTGAAGTAAAACTTCTCGTAATAAGCGGGATCGTCGGGGATATGCATTTTGCGGTATTTACCGAGGTAGGTACCATCGGCGTCCAATACAGCGGTCGTATTGTGATACAGTCCTTGCGCTCTTTTTTCAAACAGGGAGGCGATGATTACCACGCCCAGTTCTTTGGCCACGGCGCTCAATTTGTCGGTTGATGCACCCGGAATCGCTTCTGCCAGTTTAAAATTCTCGTAATCTTCCACATCGCAGAAGTACAGTGATGTAAAAAGTTCTTGCAAACACACGATCTGCGCGCCTTTCGCCGCCGCTTCACGCGTTTTCTCAATAGCCTTATTTAAATTCGCCTCTTTATCAGCAGAACAAGTCATTTGCACAAGGCCGATTTGGACTTTAGACATGGGGTAAAATTTCTGCAAAAGTATGAAAAAAAGTGGGATGAAGGGAACCTTAAGAGCAAGGGAAGAACGTTGCGATTCTTTGCGTTCTTTGTTTCGTTGCGGTAGAGGGAACTAGTTGGCTAATTTTGAAGCTAAAGAAAAAATAGAGGAATGATACTGTTTTCTGCAAATGAATGTTTTAACCACAGATTCCTCGGATTAAAACAGATTCTCACAGATTAGACTCCGAAATTCGATCAACCTGACGGCCTTCTGGTCAAATGTTATTTCCCAATTTTTACCGCAGCGGCGCAGCGTCCGCAGCGGTAACGCAGCGTTGGCAGTCGCTCCGTAATTCCTTGTTCCACTTTTCCACTTTTGCTCGTTTCCAGTATAGGCTATCGCCTCTTCCCATTTGATTCCTCACGGGACAGATGGACTGAAGTTCAATCAGCCTGACTGCCGGCTGTTTCATTATTAATTATTACTTATTAATTATTAATTACTCGAGCTGTTTCATTATTAATTATTACTTATTTAATTATTAATTCCCCTTCCCCGTATAAATACCCTACTCCAAATCTCACCTCTCCCCTACCTTGCACCAATTGCATTCCTTTTCACCTACTTCCCGTTCTTGCTTCAATAAACCTTATGCCGATCAAGTATATTGAACAGGGGGAGTAGGTGTTTTCATCAAGGGGAAAAATTCGGGGTAGGCTTAGGGAATAATACGGATGGTGGATTTAGGGTTGAATAAACATTTTAGAGGTCTATTCTAAACCCATAAATCCAGTAACATGACAACCAATGGTCAAGGCAATGCACATGAGATCAGTTTAGCAGTAGCAAAAGAACTGATCAATCGTTTTCAAAATGAAAAAAGCAACATTTTAAGGTCCGACATTTCAGCCGGCACCGTTTTCTGCACCGCAGAATCTTTCGAGCGCTCCATTGTGGATCGTATTATGGTCCAAACCGACTGTGTCGGTCTAAGAATTTATTATGGCATGAAAGAAGATTTGAGCATTCATGCTATATTAGTAGGGTATAATAGCTCGGGAGCCGACATTCTTCCTTCTTCCA
The DNA here is from genome assembly GCA_002385265.1 of Chitinophagaceae bacterium UBA3961. Classification (GTDB taxonomy): domain Bacteria; phylum Bacteroidota; class Bacteroidia; order Chitinophagales; family Chitinophagaceae; genus Endoryza; species Endoryza foliicola. The sequence continues at coordinate 2,325 of DGDD01000165.1, read as the reverse complement.
TCATCAATGAAAATGAATGTGTGGAAGACGGAGATGGCGTAATTGGTGAGGATGCAACGAGATGCCCACCTGTTTGCCCGCCACCCGGCTGTAGCTTAATCTCTTAAAATGGACATTTTTCTATTAGTAACAGTGGCCGGATTCTCAACTATTCCGGCCGCTGTTATTGGTTGCATCAAATACAAATCGCTCGCCATCGCGAACAGATGGTTCGTATCTCTATGTGTTTTCGCTTTATTTGTTGAATCAATCAGTCAGTGGATAATAACAGTAAACAAGTGGAGCAATGCAATCATCGCAAATATATATGTGTTGGTGGAAGTGTTGCTTTATTTAATAATATTCTATTACTGGAATGTATTTAAAAAGAACAAAAAACCTTACGCCATATTGGCGGTAATTGTTGTTATTACGTGGACGATCGATAACTTTTATTTACACAAGATTGATCAATTCAATTCCCTATGTAGAGTCGTCAATTGGACGGTAATCTTTTTTCTATCCATTGAAAAAATCGGAAGCCTAAAATTTCAAGTGAGAGGCTCGCTCTTAAAAGATTCAACTTTTATAATATGTAGCGGTTTGATTATCTTCGGAGTATACAAAGCAATTTTTGAATTCTTTGTATTGATAAAACTAAACATCTCCAATAACCTATTTTTTCATTTGTACGAAGTGCTTCAATACGTGAACATATTTTCAAACACCTTATTTGCCTTAGCGATTTTATGGATGCCCAAGAAACACAATTTTACAATGCCGTTCTCGTAACAGCCTTCCTGATCGGCGCTATTCTATTGACGTTTGTAATTGTAATGTACCGTCAACACAAGAAAGTCAAAGAATTCTTTCTTTCTAAAATAGACGCGGAAATCAAGACACTCGAAAACGAGCGTCAACGTGTGTCGTCTGACCTTCACGACGATCTCGGCCCCATTCTAACGTCGATCAAATTTCGTGTATCCAGCATGGATCTGCAGGAGGGCCCCGATAAAGATGAAATGATCAAAGCGCTTTACTTGCTCGACAAAGGCATAGGTCAGGTTCGAACTATTTCAAAGAATCTCTTTCCTGATACTTTGCTGAGAAAGGGATTGGTAGAAGCCCTGAATGAATTCCTAGCAGAACTTCGAAAACCGGAACAGCTTACGCTAACCCTAGCCAAAACCGAAGTCCCCAATCTCTCCAACGAAAAAACGCTGCATTGTTTTCGGGTGCTTCAGGAAGTGATCCACAATACCTTTAAGCACTCCCAAGCCAAAAACTTCACCATAACATTAACACACAATGAAAAATCGTTCTTGATTGAAACATGGGACGATGGTATTGGCTTCGAATGGGATCAAAACAAGCCGCAGCAAGGACTAGGTATGAGAAACCTACTCAGCAGAATGGACATCCTCAAAGGCCAAGTATTCTTAGAAACCGAACTGAAAAAAGGTACACATTATCTTTTCACCATACCTTTGAACTCATGAACCTCCATCCTATTCGCGTAATGATCGCCGACGACCATGAACTGGTTCGAGAAGGCTTTGATGTGATGATCGGAAAATTCAAAGACATTAAATTGGTAGGACAAGCTTCCAATGGAAAAGAACTGCTTGAATTAATTCCGCTTCTAAAACCTGATGTAGTATTTGTAGATGTGAAGATGCCAATATTAGATGGCGTTCAAACGGCTCGACAAATTTCCGAACACTACCCCCATGTTGGTATCATTGCACTCACGATGTACGACAGTGAAAACCTCATCACCGATATGGTTGAATCGGGTGCAAAAAGCTATCTAATTAAAAACGCCTCAAAGAACGAAGTGTATGAGGCCATCCAAGCCGTGTACAAAGGTGAAAATTACTATTGTAAACAAACACACGAAAAGCTCACGCATATCATTTTAAAGAACAAGCCCAATCCATTCCGTAAAAACAAATCGGTGACCTTTACTCCAAGAGAGAAAGAGATCATCACCCTAATATGCCAGGAATACTCCAGCAAAGAAATCGCCTCAAAACTTGATATCAGCACCCGCACCGTAGAAGGCTACCGCGAACGCATTCAAGAAAAAATGGAAGTAAAGAATATGGCGGGTATTGTGGTATATGCGATGCGGAAGGGGTTGTTTGTGCCGGAGTAGAGGAGGGAGGAAGATGAGAAAGAACAGGTAGAGGAACAGGGGGGAATACAGGAACGAAGATGCGAGGAGACGAGGAAATACAGAACCACGGAGGCTCAAAGGCTCGGGGATTCGCTGCGTTGCCGCTGCGGGCTTGTCCTGAGCGGTTCCTGAGCTTGTCGAAGGGCGGGCCGAAGGCACAGTCGAAG
>DGDD01000128.1 GCA_002385265.1 Chitinophagaceae bacterium UBA3961 | reverse complement strand
ATTCATAAGTAAGAAAACAGCATCCTCTCACAGAGACCAACTAAAGCCTAACAACCTAAAGCCTACTACCTAATAAAAAAAGGCCCCTCACGGAGCCCACTAAAAACTAAATAACTTAATAACTCGAGAACTTATCTTCCGTAAGTTGCTTCCCAACCCATCATTCCGCCAACCAAATTCTTTACATTGCTAAAGCCCATGGTTTCGAGGATAAGACAAGCTTGGCCACTGCGGTTGCCGCTTCTGCAATACACAATTACTTCTTGATCTTTCAGTTCATCAATATCATCGGTTTGCATGGTTTGAATTTTTCCGAGGGGAACCAATACTCCACCAATATTAAAATCAGCATTTTCGAAAGGTTCTCTTACATCTACGAGATTCAATGCTTCACCCGCATCCAATCGGGCTTTTACATCAGCAGCAGAAATAGTTTGCATTATTGAAAGGGTTTTAATTTTTAATTGTTGTGTCTGGAATTACCGGAGGAGCAATCACCGGACGTTCTATGCTTAAAAACAAGTCGACGCTTTGGCCTTGACGCATTTTATTGATGCGATTGTCCATCGTAAAACGTTCCGGATTCTGTTTGATCACATATGCACTAGCGGAGTCCGATACCCCATCCGCCACTACAGTTCCCAATACAAGTCCATTCGATTCCAATACAAATTTAGCTTCTGTATAGGTCAATCCCACCAACTCAGGAACTGAAAACTGATCTGCTCCGGCACCGCTGCCCAATATCAAATCAATCTTTGTTCCCATGCTAATTTTAGTGCCGGGCTTGATTCGGGCACCGCCCATTTGTTGTTCCAAAACTGAATTCTTTGCATAGTCGGAACGATACAACGTATCTCCCATTCTCAATCCATATTGCTTCAGCATCAACTGAGCATTTCGAAAGCTCAGACCTTCCAATAAAGGCATTTCGATTGTTGGAGGAACAGAACGGTTGATCGTTAAATAAACAGTGCGATTTACTTTTACTACTTCATCGGCTGCGGGAAACTGACGAAGCACTGCCATTGCAACAGCAGTATCGTTGTAAATTGAGTCTTGAATTTCTACGTCAAATCCTGCTGTTTCCAAAATACGTTTTGCCTCGGCAAAAGTTCTCCCTTCTACACCCGGAATGGTCATGGTTTTACCATGACGGGTTACCAAGTTCAACGAAAACATGAACAATATTAACACAACAGCCAATCCGCCAAAAGCGAAGAGTATGTTGACCCAAAGTGGTTTTGATGTAATGGATTTAAACACGCTGTCTTTTTTTCGATGATTCGTATTGGTTATTTTCTTGTCAATGCTTCTTCAATGAGAGAGGAATAGAAATCCTTCAAATTCCATCCCATAATTTGAACCTGTTGTGGCACAATGCTGGCAGCACTTTGACCGGGCACCGTATTGATCTCAAGAATATACGGCTGTTTCGCTTCTTCATTGTAAATAAAATCGATCCTCACTACACCTCTGCAATTGAATACTTCATAAACTTTTCTAGCCGTACTGCGAATTTGCTCTTGCATTTCAGCGGTAATGTTCGCAGGGGTAATTTCTTCACTCGCCCCCTGATATTTGGCTTCGTAATCGAAGAAATCTTTTTTGGTAATGATCTCGGTGATGGGAAGAACAATAATGTCTTCTGTTGTTTTGAATACTCCCACCGTAAACTCGCGACCTGAAATAAATTCCTCCACCAATACTTGGGTATCTTCTTTAAACGCTTTGTCTAATGCCGCAGGAAGTTCAGCAGCTTCGTTCACTTTGCTCATGCCAATACTGGAGCCTCCGTTATTGGGTTTCACGAACACCGGTAATTTTAGCTGAGCCAAGATGGCTTCAGCACTCACCGGACTGTGTTTGAAGAGGTGCAATGATTTGGCTGTTTTAATGCCACCGAAAGAGGCAACGGCAACAGTATATCGTTTGTTAAAGGTAAGCGCAGAAGTTGCTGCATCACAAGAAGTATAGGGCAACCCAACTAAATCGAAATAGCCTTGTAATTTCCCATCTTCACCGGGTGTTCCGTGGATCCCAATCAATACAGCATCGAATTTGATTTTTTCCCCTTCAATTTCAAGGGAGAAATCGTGTTTGTTCACTTCTATTTTAGATCCATTGTGAACGCAATTCCAACTTGTGGGAGTGATGTCAATTTTATAGAAATCGAACTTTGTAGTATCGATGTTTTTCTCAATGGTGATGGCGCTTTTATAGGAAATTTCTGCTTCCGTAGAATAGCCACCGGTTACAAATGCAATTACGGGTTTCATGGATCTGATCCTAGTTTAATTTTGGCAAATAAACGAAAAGGAATCCGTTTTGGAAGGGCCTTTTCGCCCAAATGTGCCTAGTATTGGCAAAAATCGAGCTAAAAACGAAATCAGGTGAAGAAAATGCATTCCCCACCTGATTTTAATGAATTTTTATCAGAAATAGCTTAGATGTGCAGTTTTGCTTTCTTCGCCATCAAATCGTCTACCGTTTCTTGGTACATTTCATCGGGAACGCAACAGTCAACCGGACAAACAGCGGCGCACTGAGGTTCTTCATGGAAACCTTGACACTCGGTACATTTATTCGGAACGATGAAATAGGTATCAACGCTGATAGGAGCATTTTTTGTGTCTGCATCGATCACAGAACCATCTAAAAGGGTAAAACTACCTTTTACCGTTGTACCGTCGGCAATTGCCCATTCTACACCGCCCTCATAAATTGCATTATTGGGACATTCAGGTTCACAAGCTCCGCAGTTGATACATTCTTCAGTAATCTTAATAGCCATAAGGAAAGAAATTTAATTGAGTGGAATACAATTATTTTTGCACTACAAATTTAGGTGGAATGAATGTACAACAACGAATTGAATTATTAGAAAAACTGAGAAATTATATTTTGTCGAATGAGGCCCAATGGGAGGAGGTGAAACTTCGTGCATCTCAGCAGAATGGATGGTTCATTCCTGAATTCATAGAACTGGCCATCAATAATATTGCAGTCGGTTATCTTTCGCCCGAAGCCTTACAAAAAGTAGTGGTAGCCTATCAGCTAAATGAACCTGTTGCGGCAGTAAAGAAAGTGGGCATCATTATGGCCGGTAATATACCCTTGGTAGGTTTTCACGACCTGCTTTGCTGTTTTTTAGCAGGTCACCAGGCGATGGTGAAACTATCATCGAAAGATGAAGTATTAATGCGTCATATTATCCAAAAATTAGGCGAATGGGCGCCCGAAACAGGGTCATTGATCCAGATCGGCGAACTGCTGAAGGGTTGCGACGCCTATATCGCTACGGGCAGCAACAATACCGCTCGCTATTTTGAACAATACTTTGGAAAATATCCGCATATTATCCGTAAAAACCGGACTTCAGCGGCCCTCTTAGACGGCACTGAAACAGCCGAACAACTATCGAGCCTCGCCGATGATGTATTTCAGTACTTTGGATTGGGTTGCAGAAATGTTACCAAGCTTTATGTGCCAAAAAACTACGATTTTATCCCGCTTTTAGAAGCCTTCAAAAAATATGCTTCATTAGCCGACCATCACAAGTTCAAAAACAATTACGATTACCAATTGGCCATCTTGATCATCAACAAGAAGTTCTATATGACCAATGGAAATGTATTGTTGTACGAAGATGCGTCGCTCTTCTCCCCTATCAGCCAGCTCAATTATGAGTTTTATGAATCGAAAGAAGCGGTGATTCAGTCTTTGCAGAACAGAGAAGACCTTCAGGTACTAGTAGGAACTCCGGAATTCCCCTTAGGATCGGCTCAGTGCCCCGGCATCACCGATTTTGCCGATGGAGTGGATACCCTGAAATTTTTGCGGTCGATCTGAACAAATTGACAGTAACCAAAAGCATAAAACAGGGGCTGAAGTATTCAAAACGAACACAAAAGGACCGATATTGGAATCTTAATAAACCAACTCAAATAAATCCGCAAATGGCAGCAAATGCAGGCCAATTGCGGATTTTTTCGTATCTTCCCTATCACGATCTACGAAGACTTTAGTAAATTTATTGTTAAATGGAAAATCGTTGGGAACAAATGATCGAAAGCCTTCGTTAATTTGTTTTGGAAAGGCACAGAATTTGTGCCCCCGTAAGAACCGAATTAAGAATCATTCAAAGAAAAACAGAAGATGCATATGAAACAGGTTTTAAGTGTAATCTTAATCAGCGCGGCTACCTCCATCGCAAGTGTTTGGGGTTATAACCGCTTCGTGAACGACGGAACCTATCAGTATCCATCCAGTGGCAGCACAGAGCAAGGAAAAGTTCCTGCAAACTATGCCGGATTCACCGGTGCAATTGGACCTGAAGGAGCCATCGATTTTACAAAAGCTGCAGATGCGGCTGTACCGGCTACCGTTCACATCAAAACCAAAGTAACAAGAACGCAAACCAATAATTTACCACGCAAATCACCATTCGGAGACATGTTCCCCGATTTTGATATGGAAGATTTGTTTGGTGATCGTTCTCGCTCCATGCCTCAAAGTGCTTCAGGTTCCGGTGCTATCATCAGCGATGATGGTTACATCGTTACTAACAACCACGTGGTAGATGGTGCCGATGAAATCAGCGTTACCTTGAACAACAAGAAAACCTTCACTGCTAAAGTGGTAGGTACTGATCCTGCAACAGACCTTGCAGTGATTAAAATTGAAGCCAAGAACTTACCCTTCCTCATCTATGGCAACTCAGATGAAGTGAAAGTAGGTCAGTGGGTATTGGCTGTTGGTTACCCCTTAACATTGGAAACCACTGTAACAGCAGGTATCATCAGTGCGAAAGGAAGAACCCTTGATATCAATAGACGTCAAAGTGCGGCTCCCGTAGAATCTTTCTTACAAACCGATGCGGCTGTAAACCCCGGTAATAGTGGTGGTCCTTTAATCACTACCGATGGTAGATTGATTGGTATCAACTCTGCCATCGCTTCTCCAACAGGAGCGTTTGCCGGATATTCATTTACCATTCCGGTGAACATTGTGAAGAAAGTAATTGCCGACTTAATGAAATTCGGTACCGTTCAAAGAGCTTACCTCGGTATTCAATACCCTCGTGAAAATTTGAGCGAGGAATTGAAAAAAGAAAATGGCATCAAAGAAGGAGAAGGAGTGTATGTAATGGAAGTAACCAAAGATGGTGCGGCTGAATCGGCCGGTATCAAGAAAGGTGATATCATTACGAAAGTAAACGGTAAAGAAGTAACCAGCGGTGCTGAAATGGTGGGACAAATTGCTACTTACCGTCCCGGTGATAAAATTCAAGTAAGCTATAAGCGCGATGGAAAAGAATACACCATTCCCATTACCCTGCGCAACTCTACCGGCACTACCGAAGTAGTAAAGAATTCTACCATCGATAAATTGGGTGCAGAATTTCAAACCATCACCAAAGACTTCGCGAAAGAACTCGGTGTAGCGGGTGGTGTTGAAATCAGAGCCATTGGATCAAATGGACTCCTGAGCCGTGTGCGTGTGCAAGAAGGATATGTGATTACGAAAGTGAACGGCAAAGAAGTAAAATCACTCGATGAATTCAAAAAATCACTCGAAGGTCAAACCGGAACAGTGAAGTTAGAGGGTGTATATCCCGGTTATGAGGGAGTGTATCCGTTAGTGATTAATCTGGGGGGTAATTAATAATTAACAATTAATAATTAATAATTAGAGGCGCGCTTGCGCCTCTTTTTTATTTTACTAGGCTTTAGGTTGTTAGGCTTTGGGCCTTAGGTTATTAGGCCTTAGGTTATTGGGCTTTAGGTTTTAGGTTTTTTGATTACTGAAAAGTCTTTTAACTGCAGCGTCTTCCGGCGGAACCTGCTGTTCGCTCGCGACAGGCTAAGGATAAGCTGAGAAACCTTGCAAAGTATTCGTGGAGTTTCTTTTTCTTAATTGTGTCAGCACAGCAGCAACTTAGCGTCATGCGTTGCGTACCTTTGCGTTCTTCTTTTCTTTGCGGTAGAGTAAACTGATCGAAATTTTTAGTGTGTCCTTCACCGCGGCAGCGCAGCGTCCGTCAATAAGGTCTTCGACTCAACCTTCGGTTGGCCGGCCCTTCGACAAGCTCAGGAACCTCGCAAAGTTTTTTTATATGAAAGTGAATATTCGCGCTTTAAAATGAATGGACTAAAGCCCAAAGCCTAAGGCCTAAAGCCTAACAACCTAACACCTAACGCCTAACAACCTACTTCACCAATATCAAACTCTCATACGCTCTCAACTCAAAACTCTGAAAAGGAATTACGTCCACTTTTTCGTGTGTGAACACATTCGCATATACCCCACTCACGTATCCTTCTTTCAATTGCACAAAACTATGATTGGGAGAAAGATTGATCAATGCCAATACTTCTCTTCCTTCAAAGCGTCGTACAAAAGCCATCACATATTCATCGGCATTGGTAGGAATCCATTGCACTTCATTTCCAAATGCGAGCGCCGGATGATCGCGGTGAAGCTGAAACAAGGTTTTGTAGAATTCATGTAAGGCAGGTTGACCGCCCCATTCAATTCTATCTTTATCAAAAAACTTGAGTCGCTTGTGATTGGGTTGCTCTTGCCCGCTATAGATCAAAGGAATACCATTCCAAAGGGTGCTGATCACGGCCAAGGGCTTTGCAAAGGGACCGTATTTCTCATACTCGGTTCCGTTCCAACTGTTTTCATCGTGGTTACTTGTGAAAAACAATTGAGTAGTATTGGAGGGAAAACTTACTTGATAATTTTGCAATACATTACGGAGCTGACTAACCGAAAGTTGGCCCTTGCCTAACTTTTCGGTTTCGTGCATCCAGGTCCAAGCATAGCAGGCATCGAATACTTCGAGGTAGTGAATGTCTTCTGTTTCACCTAACCAGAACAAGTCTTTTACCTCCGATAGTTCAATACGCGCTCTTCTCCAAAAATCGAGTGGCACCAAATGAGCCATATCGCAACGAAATCCATCAATATCGCATTCCAGCACCCAAAAGCGCATGGCATCGATCATAGCTTTTCGCATGAGTCCGTCGTAATAATTCAGATCAATTACATCGTTCCATCCATTGCTATCATACATCGCACCTTCCGCATTTTTCTTATAAAAGCCGGGATTGGTTTGGGTCCAAATATGATCTTGTCCGGTATGGTTGGCCACCCAATCGATGATCACTTTCATACCTAGAGAATGGGCATAAGCCACGAGCTCCCTAAAATCATCAATGGTACCAAATTCGGGGTTGATGGCGGTATAATCGGAACAGGCATAGTAGCTGCCCAAGGATCCTAATCGACCTTGAACGCTGATGGGCGTTATGGGCATAAACCATAGGGTGCCAACGCCCATGTCTTTTAGCCGCGGTAAATGCTTGGAAAATGCTTCGAAAGTCCCCTCCACAGTGTACTGACGCACGTTCACCTCATAAATTGTGGTGGATTTTGACCAAGGGACCGGGTTGAATGATTTCAGTGTCATATCATCAAAGATAAGACTTGAAGGCCAAGGCTAAAAGGCCCTGCCACCGGAATAAATCATTAGCTGGCCACAACTTTGTACCTTTGTGCTTGTTATAGTGTTAAAGAAAGCCACCCGAAGCACATGAAATCATTTAACGTTCCGGTTCATTATAGAAGTCCTCTGATAGCCTCCATCAAAAAATCGAGAAAAGAGGCGGATAAAATGAAGAAAGACTTCAGTCCTACCCTTTTAGACCTTGGACCCGTACAAATTTATTTGGCGCGCCACTTTGGCTTTTGCTATGGAGTGGAGAATGCTATAGAAATAGCTTTTCAAACCATCGAAGAGAATCCCGGCAAACGTATTTTCCTGTTGAGCGAAATGATACACAATCCGCAAGTAAATGCCGATTTGCAAGCCATGGGTGTTCAGTTCTTGCAAGACACTTTAGGAAAGCAATTGATTCCTTTTGAAAGTTTGACATCTGATGACGTGGTGATCATTCCTGCTTTCGGTACTACTTTGGAAATGGAAGCTTATTTAAACAGTTTGGGAATCACCACATCAAAATACAATACTACTTGTCCTTTTGTAGAAAAAGTTTGGAACAGAAGCGAACAGATCGCGAACAAAGGATACAGCATCATCATTCATGGTAAACCCAAGCACGAAGAAACGCGCGCAACGTTTTCGCATGCACGTGCCAATGCTCCGGCTGTAGTATTGAATGACATGAACGACGCCATCATACTAGCCGATTATATCACCGGCAAAAAACCTTCTGAAGATTTCTATGAAGAATTCAAAGGAAGATACTCGGAAGGATTTGATGCAAGCAAAGACTTACAAAAAATTGGTGTAGTGAATCAAACTACACAGCTCGCTAGCGATACACAAGCCATTGCCGATTATTTGAAACAACAGATGATTGCTCATTATGGATTAACCGCTGAAACCATTGCCACTCGCTTTGCAGACACGAGAGATACTTTGTGTTATGCAACTATGGACAATCAAACTGCAGTAACCGCTATGCTAGATACCCCTGCCGATTTAGCCATTGTAGTGGGTGGTTACAATTCTTCGAATACAACCCATTTGGTGGAATTGTGTGAAGAGAAATTACCTACCTATTTCATTAGCGGACCCGAAAAAATTGGCGATGATTTTTCAATTGAGCATTTCAATTTTCATAATAAAACCTCAAGTGTTACTCCAAATTTTCTTCCGGAGAACAAGCCTACAAGAATTTTAATTACCTCCGGCGCTTCTTGTCCGGATGCGATTGTAGAGCAGGTGATTTATAAGGTGGCGAGTAAGTGGGGAGTGGCGGAGAGTATTAAGTTTTAAGTTTTGAGTTTTTTAGTTTTAAGTTTTGGGGCGTTAGGCTTTAGGTGTTGGGCCTTAGGCTTTAGGTGTTGGGCTTTAGGCCTTAGGCTTTAGGCTTTAGGCCGTTTGTTGTGAAGAACACGACTTCGCTTCTAAACAGAGTGCTAACTCTGAGTTATCGCTGCGAAGGTTCCTGAGCGGGCCGAAGGCACAGTCGAAGGATGCTTCGCAGCTGCGGTGAGAAAAAAATAACTCTTTGCGAATACATTGCGGTCTTGGCGGCCTCTGCGGTGATGAAAAGCCCAAAGCCTAAGGCCTAAAACCCAGCAACGCAACTTCAAAAAAAAGGGGCCTAATTCGGCCCCCCAACTAAAAAACTAAATAACTTACCCACTCAACAACTTCAAGCTATTACTGCATTTTGAAGCTCTCCAGGAATTTCGTATTGAAATCGCCGCTGATGAACTTCTCATTCTTCATGAGTTGTTGATGGAAAGGAATGGTTGTTTTCACTCCTTCAATAACGTATTCACTCAATGCGCGGCTCATGGTATCAATTGCCTCCTTACGTGTACGAGCAACCGCAATAATTTTTGCGATCATTGAATCGTAGTAAGGCGGAATGGTATAGCCTGCATATACGTGAGAGTCGATACGAATACCGTGACCACCGGGTTGGTGCAACACCGTAATTCTGCCCGGAGAAGGTCTGAAGTCGTTATAAGGATCTTCAGCATTGATACGACATTCGATGGCGTGCATCGCTGGTTCGTAATCGGCGCCGCTGATAGGGTCACCTGCGGCAATTTTGATTTGTTCTTTGATCAAATCGAAATTGGTTACTTCTTCGGTTACGCAATGCTCTACTTGGATACGCGTGTTCATTTCCATGAAGTAGAAATTGCGGTGTTTATCAACGAGGAATTCGATGGTACCTACGCTTTCATATCCGATGGCGCTGGCAGCTTTGCGAGCAGCTTCACCCATGCGGTGACGCAATTCGGGAGTCATGAAAGGTGAGGGAGATTCTTCTACTAATTTTTGGTGACGACGTTGAATAGAGCAATCGCGCTCACTCAAGTGACATACTTTACCGTAGCGGTCGCCGGCCACTTGAATTTCGATGTGGCGAGGTTCTTCTACGAATTTTTCGAGGTATACACCGTCGTTTTTGAAAGCGGCACCGGCTTCAGCGCGAGCGGTATTGTAGGCGCGTTCCATTTCGTCTTCGCTCCATACCACACGCATACCTTTACCACCACCGCCGGCAGTTGCTTTTAAGATAACAGGATAGCCTACTTCTTTTGCCAAGCTTTTCGCTTGTTCGAGGCTTTCTAACAAACCTTCTCCACCGGGAACCACAGGAACGCCGGCTTTGATCATAGTATCTTTAGCGGTGATTTTATCACCCATCAAACGAATTTGATCGGGAGTAGGTCCGATGAATTTGATGCCATGGTCGCCACAGATTTCAGCGAACTTGGCATTCTCTGCCAAGAAACCATAACCGGGGTGAATACCATCGGCATTGGTGATTTCGGCAGCGGCCATAATATGAGGGATATTCAAATAACTATCAGAGCTGGAGGGCTTACCAATACAAACGGCTTCATCAGCGAATTTCACGTGAAGACTGTCTTTATCGGCAGTTGAATATACGGCAACCGTTTTGATGCCCATTTCTCTACAAGTGCGGATCACACGAAGGGCGATTTCGCCACGATTAGCGATCAATATTTTCTTGAACATGGAGTTTAATTAAAGTTGAAAATGGGGGTACAATGAACAAATCCCTTTCTTTTATGAAAAGGGATTCATTCAAGTAGCTATTTTCTTAGGCAGGTTCTACCAGGAATAACGGTTGATCGTACTCAACTGGAGAAGCGTCCTCAACCAAAATTTTCACGATTTTTCCTTTGACTTCACTTTCAATTTCATTGAAAAGTTTCATCGCTTCGATGATACAAACTACAGAGCCTGCATTGATCTCAGAACCGGGTTCAACGAACACGGGTTTACCTGGAGATGGGCTACGGTAGAAGGTACCAATCATGGGACTCTTAATGGTAACTAAGTTATCGGTGCTCGCTTCAGCAGCTTTTGGCTTATCGGCTGCAGGTGCAGCGGCGGAAGCGGGTGCAGCTGCAGGAGCAGCGGCAGCATAAGAAGCAGCGGCAGGCATCGCCATCGTAGGAGCAGCAATCACTTGTTGTACGGGCTCCTCTTTTTGTTTGATGGTCAATTTGAAACCTTTCTCCTCAATCGATACTTCACCGATGTTGGATTTGTTGATCATTTTAATCAACTCCTGAATTTGTTTGAAATCCATCAGAATGGGTTTTTAAGTGATCGGTTCTGTTAAAATTGGCGGCTAAGATAAGGCAAAATCGCCATTTGGACACAAAATGCCCTTATCAAAAAAAGTGTTACTAAAAGTAACACTTTTAACGACTTAGGTATAATAAATTATGCTAATTATTCTTTTACGCGTTCTACGTATTCACCTGACTTGGTGTTTACACGGATCAACTCCCCTTCATTTACGAACAAAGGCACGTTGATAGTGGCTCCTGTTTCGAGGGTAGCAGGCTTTAAAGTACGGGTAGCGGTATCACCTTTAATACCGGGTTCGCTATACGTTACTTTCAAAACAATTTTGTCGGGAAGTTCCACGCTCATCGGAGTTTCTGTTTCAGTGTTTACCAGAACACTTACTTCCTGACCGTCTTTTAAGAACTGAGGTGCGTCAACCATAGATTCTTGAACAGCAATTTGTTCGAAGGTTTCGCTGTCCATGAAATTGTAGCCGGTATCGTCTTTATAGAGGTATTGATAGTTTTTGCGTTCTACGCGTACTGGATAGATGGTATCGCCACTGTTCCAGGTTTTTTCGATACTACGTGAGTTGTCTACACCTTTCAATTTCGCCCATACTTTTGCAGCAGCGCGGGCAGTTTTGTTCTCCCCGAACTCTACAATTGAATACAAGCTACCGTCTAATTTGATGATCATACCACGGCTGATATCTGATGTACTTGCCATTGTATTGTTTGTTTTATTGTAAAATGAATCGTTTCCGCTTTTTGCGGAGGGCAAAACTAGGGAAAAATTCGGGATTTCAGAGGGGCGAGGAAGTTTTCACCGCAACGACCGCGAAGAGCGCCAAGATGTCGCAAAGTCTCTCCTCTTTCTCAACATTGCAATACTTCGATTTTGACCTCAGATTTTTACAGATTCCCACAGATTAGCCTCCGATATTCAGTCAACCCGCCTGCCGGCCGTTTAATTATTAATTATTAATTCTTAATTATTAATTATCACCTCCCTTCCCCACCAAATCGCCCTTTTCATCATCATTTTATATACATTCCAATTTCCGGGCTATCTTTTGCTTAATTTCTACGTATCTATTTAAACAAATGATACTGGAATCAGGTTCTAGTATAGATCCGGCCACACTTTAAATTTCCTGCGAATGCGATCAAAATGTACTTTTTTAGCTTTTCTAATAATAATTGGATGCTCTCTTCATTCTTTCGCCCAAAAAATCAAGAACAACTCGGCTGCCAAATGCGGTACCATGGACCGACTGCAAAGCCGCTTCCAGCGCAACGCCAATTTGCAGAAACAGTTTGAGCAGCAACGTGATGTTTTCAATACAAAACTTCGTAACGGTTCCATACAATTGAAAACCGATCAAGTGTATTCCATACCCGTGGTGTTTCACATCGTACTCACCAATCCGAATGCAGTTACGACCGCGCAAATTCAAGCGCAGCTCGATACCTTGAATAAAGACTATAGTGGCACCAACGGCGATACAAGCCGTATACCGAGTTATTTCAAATCGCTCTTAGGCAAATCGTCTATACAATTCTGTTTGGCTCAGCAAGATCCAAATGGTGACCCAACCACCGGTATCAATCGCGTTACCACCTCTCAATCCTCTTTTAATTATACCGATGATGGCGTGAAATACAGTGTGGCAGGCGGTATTGACAGTTGGGACCCCGATCGCTATTTAAACATTTGGATCTGTACCCTGGCGGGCGGTGTACTAGGATATGCAACCTTCCCGAACGATGGCGACCCCTTGGCACAAGGCGTAGTGGTTGACTACAATTCATTACCCGGAGGATCATATGCACAATACAACGGAGGAAAAACATTGACCCATGAACTGGGGCATTATTTCAATCTCTACCATATTTGGGGAGATGATAACGGTGCATGCACCGGAACCGACTATGTTGATGATACTCCGAATCAAACAGACGCCACTTCAGGATGTGGCACAGGTATAAAGCTCGATGCATGCACTGCCACTGGAAACGGTATCATGTATCAGAACTATATGGACTATAGCTACGACCAATGTTTGGTAATGTTCACTACACAGCAAGTAACAAGAATGGAAGCCGCTTTGCTCACCTATCGTTCGTCTTTACTTAGCTCGAATGCTTGTAGCGCACCGGTTTTGTATCCAAACAATGCAGCTTTGATTTCAATTAACAATCCGGATATCCGCGTTTGTGCTTCTACCATCACACCTACTATAACGGTGAAGAACAAAGGAAGCAATGTGTTAACCAGTTTGGTGGTAACCACTACTTTGGACAATGGTACCAGCACCAGTTATACTTGGACCGGTTCTGTAGCCAACAGTGCCACTGTAAACATTAGTTTGCCCGCAAAAACCGTTGCTACCGGCTCTCATATCATTGCGATCACAATTAGCAATCCCAATGGAGCTACAGACGGTGATACTAGTAATGACAACGCCAGCAAATCCTTTTTGTACGATAGTCCCGTTGCTTCAATCACCGAAGGATTTGAAACCACCACCTTCCCACCAAGTGGTTGGGACATTGTAAACAATGATTCAAAAGGCACTTGGAACCGTTCGTTGAATGCTTCGAAAACAGGATCTGCATCGGCAATGATTGACAATTACAACAACAATAATGTAGGTACTAAAGATGATTTGCGTTTACCAAGGGTAGACTTAACGGGTGTTGACTCTGCCTATTTAACTTTTCAAGTTGCTGCGGCAGTGTATTCGTCCGTTAATGGTACCAACACGGTTTGGGATACCTTGGAAGTGCTGGTAAGTACTGACTGTGGCGCCACCTATACTTCTCTCTACAAAAAATGGGGTAGCAGTTTGATCACCCGCACAGGTACTACCACCAATGCCTTTTTACCGGCACCTACAGAATGGAGAAAAGACTCGGTGAATTTGATTAATTACATTTCATCGGGACCTATTTTAATTGCTTTTAGAAATACGAATGGATACGAGAACAATATCTATTTAGACGATATCAATTTGTACACCATTACCATCAACCCGAATTTGAAGGCGAAGGGATTCATGGTAACACCGAGTCCAACTTCCGGCAATATGCTCGTGCAATTTTTCCCGAATCCAACAAATTTAAAAGCGATTCAGGTTTTCAGTGCATCGGGACAAAAGATCATCGACAAAGCGACCATTGGAGGTAATAACTATTATCAATTCAATATTAGTGGCGCTGCTGCAGGAATTTATTATGTGAGAGCGGTGTTTGGGGATAAGGTGTTGGTGAGGAAGATTGTGAAGCAGTAGGTAGGTGTTAGGCTTTAGGTGTTAGGCCTTAGGTTGATTGAATATCGGGTTCTAATCTGT
>DGDD01000054.1:8310-8652 GCA_002385265.1 Chitinophagaceae bacterium UBA3961 | reverse complement strand
ATTGGTAGCAACAGTGTTTCAAGCGTGCCCTACAGCCCTAAAGTGGTTTGCACATGGGTAGCAACAGTGTTTCAAGTCTGTCCCACAAACCCATAGCGGGTTGCACATTGGTAGCAATAGAATTGCAAGTGTGCCTTTCAACCCTGAAGAGGGTTGCACATATTGGTTGTAATAAAGTTTCAAGAGTGTTATACCACCCCGAAGAGGGGGGCACATTGGCAGCAACAGTGTTTCAAGTCTGTCCCACAAACCCATAGCGGGTTGCACATTGGTAGCAATAGAATTGCAAGTGTGCCTTTCAACCCCGAAGAGGGTTGCGCATATTGGTTGTAATAAAGTTTC
>DGDD01000054.1:0-7981 GCA_002385265.1 Chitinophagaceae bacterium UBA3961 | reverse complement strand
ATTGGTTGTAATAAAGTTTCAAGCATATCCTAATACCCCAAAGATGGTTGCACATTGGTAGCAATAGAGTTGCAAACGTCCCCTACAACCCCGAAGTGGGTTGCAGTTATTGGTTACAATAAAGTTTCAAGCATGTCATAATACTCCAAAGTGGGTTGCACATTGATAGCGACAGTGTTTCAAGCGTGCCTTACAACCCCGAAGAGGGTTGCAGATTGGTAGCAATAAAGTGGCTAGCGTGTTATACAACCCCGAAGTGGGTTGCACCTATTGGTGAGCTGTAACAAAACAAAAAATCCTTCTGATTGCTCAGAAGGATTTAATAAATATTGTTTATCGGGAAGAATTAGAAATCTCTGCCTCTGTCGCGATTGAAACCACCGCCACGGTCGCCACGATCGCGGTTGAATCCGCCGCCGCCGCCGCCTTTGCGATAGCCACCGCCACCGCCGCCGCCGCCGAAGCTTCTTTTCTTGAAACCTCCGCCGCCACCACCTTGTGGTTTTGGTTGAGCTTCATTCACGATGATTTTACGACCCATTACTTCTGATTCGTAAAGGCTGGTTAAAGCATTTTGAGCTTCGCTGTCTTCGGGCATTTCTACGAAACCGAAGCCTTTGCTGCGTCCGCTTACTTTGTCCTTAACAATTTTAGCTGAAGTAACTGAGCCATACTGCTCAAACAGGGCCTGAAGATCCTCATCGGTCATTTGCCAGGAGAGGTTCCCTACATAAATGTTCATTGTCAAAAAAAATTTTAATGTTCTGAAAACCGGTTAAACGACGATAGTTACTGCAATGAACTGAGATACCAAGTAAGGGTAAGACGCTTCAGAACATGAGAACTAAGTACATTATCCTCTATGAAGATAAAGGATAAATTCTGGGAAAACAATAAAAATTCCTTTTTTACAAACAAAAAAGCATCAGAAAGGCGGAAAAATAGGGGTTTTTTGAGCCAACTCAATCGTTTGACTTGTGGACGGGCACGAAAAAAGCCCCCAATTGGGGGCTTTAGGTATCTTTTGTAGACTTCGCTTATTCAGCAACAACTTCGAAAGCAACTTCTGTTGAGCGGCCATTACCGAAATCGATAGTAGCTTTATAAGAACCCAACTCTTTTACTTCATCAGCGATAGAGATCTTTCTGCGATCGATCTCATATCCTTTTTGCTCACGAATAGCGCGGCTAATTTGCAATGATGTAACGCTACCGAAGATTTTGCCGGATGTACCGGTTTTAGCACCCAATTTCAACGCACCATCATTCAGTTTAGCAATAACTTCAGTGATAGCGGCCAACATTTGGTCTTCTTTTTTCTTCAGTTGCTTTCTTCTTTCTTCCAATTGTTTCAAGTTAGAAGGACTAGCTTCTACAGCGAAACGCTGAGGAATTAGAAAATTGCGCGCGTAGCCATTACGAACTTTTACTACCTCGTGGGCAGCGCCTAAATTGTCTACGTCTTGAATTAAGATAATTTCCATGATGTATCCCTCCTTACTTTAAAAGATCAGTTACATAAGGCAATAACGCCATCTGACGGGCTTTTTTAACAGCCTGCGCCACTTTACGCTGGAACTTCAAAGAGTTACCAGTGATACGACGGGGTAATAACTTGCCTTGTTCGTTAAGGAATTTTTTCAGGAACTCAGCATCTTTATAGTCGATATAACGAATGCCCATCTTCTTGAAGCGACAATACTTCTTACGAGGTTTCTCCGTTTTTATCGCGGTCAGATACTTAATTTCATTTGCCTTTGCCATAAATTAAGCTTCTACAGTTGAGTTACCAGATGATACACCACTTCTCTTTCTAGCATTGTACTCGACGGCGTATTTATCGAGTGCAGTGAACATGTGACGAAGTACGTTCTCGTCACGTAGCAACTGAATCTTCAATTGCTCATTGAGGCTGGATGGCGCAGAATATTCCAATACCCAGTAAAGACCGGTAGTCTTCTTGGCAATTGGATACGCCAGTGATTTCAAACCCCAGGGATTTTCGTGCAAAATGCTACCGCCGTTATCTTTGATAAAAGCAGTGAACTTTTTCTGAGCCGCTTTGAAGTCGTCTTCAGATAGCACAGGGGTAAAAATCACCATCAATTCATAATTGTTCATGATCCCTGTTTGATTGTTTAAAATTTAGTTTACTTTCCCAAAACCCTCAAATCCTTACGGTTCGTGAATTTCGGGCGGCAAAGATACCAAAATCCGGCATTACAGCCAAATAGCAGTGGAGATAATTTTAAGGTATAGTAAGGTGTTGATAAACAATTCCTTAAGTAATTTTTCGGTATTCATCTCTTTGTATTCTTTCATATTTTACCGCAGCGGCGCAGCGACCGCAGCGATAACGCAGCGCTTCCTGCCCCACCTCCGGTTCTTCCTCTGTATTTCATTTCCAAATGCACTTATCCTCAAATTCACCAATTTTCTTCCTCATTCCAGCGTACCACCTGCCCCTCCTCCTGTTCTTTCTCTCTGTATTCCGGCTGTTCCATTATTAATTAACCCCGCCATTTTTTCAGTCCCTCCCCCCATGGCACCCCTTTTGATACCCCCTTCCCATTCAAACACATTAATTCGATCAACATATGCAGAAAGGAAGTATCAGAGTTCAAACCGAGAACATCTTTCCCATTATCAAGAAATTCCTCTACAGCGACCACGAGATCTTTTTGCGCGAACTCGTAAGCAATGCTGTTGATGCCACCCAAAAACTGAAAACCCTTTCTTCCCTCGGTGAAGCAAAAGGTGACCTGGGTGACCTGAACATCGAAATCAAACTCGATACCACTGCCAAAACGATCACTATTTCCGACAAAGGGATCGGTATGACAGGCGAAGAAGTAGAGAAATACATCAACCAAGTTGCTTTTAGTGGTGCAGAGGAATTCGTAAACAAATACAAAGGACAAAACGAAAATGCCATCATCGGAAAATTTGGATTGGGCTTCTATTCCGCTTTCATGGTAAGTGAAAAAGTAGCCATCGAAACCAAAAGCTTTAAAGATGGTGCGGCCGTACGCTGGGAATGCGATGGCAGTCCCGAATACGCTCTTACCGAAACCACCAAAGAAAACCGTGGCACCGATATTATTTTATACGTAAACGAAGAAAGTAAAGAGTTTTTGGAAGAAGGACGCATTGAAAGCATCCTCAAGAAATTCTGTCGCTTCTTGCCGGTTCCTATCACCTTCAATGGCGAGCAAATTAACAACCCAACACCTGCTTGGACCAAGAAGCCTTCTGAATTAACAACAGAAGACTATCAGAATTTCTATAAAGAGCTCTATCCCTACAATGAACCACCGCTGTTCTGGATTCATTTAAACGTAGATTATCCGTTTAACCTGACAGGCATTTTGTATTTCCCGAAGATCAAACAGAGTTATGAAATACAAAAGGACAAGATTCAATTGTACTGTAATCAGGTTTTTGTAACGGATGAAGTGAAAGACATTGTTCCGGAATTCTTGATGCTATTGCAAGGGGTTATTGATAGTCCGGATATTCCACTCAACGTAAGCCGTAGTTATTTACAAGGTGATCCCAATGTAAAAAAGATCAACAATCATATCACGAAGAAAGTAGCTGATAAATTAGAAGAGATATTCAACAAAGAAAGAGCCGAGTTTGAAAAGAAATGGGAGAGCTTGGGATTGTTTGTGAAGTACGGGATGATGACCGATGATAAATTCCTCGATCGTGCTACTAAGTTTCATGTATTTGAAGAAGTGCCTACTGCAGGTGAAGCAAAAGAACCGAAGTTTTATACATTGGAAGAATACCGTTTAGCAGCCGAGACTTTGCAGAAAAACAAAGACGGAAAATTAGTAGTGCTATATACTACTCAACCCGTGCAACAAGATGCATACATCAAAGCTGCTCAAGCCAAAGGATATATTGTAGTGAAGATGGAAACTTTGGTAGACGCGGCCTTCATCAATCAAATGGAAATGAAATGGTCGAATGTGAGTTTCACACGCGTGGATGCCGATATTGCCGATAACTTGATTGACAAGCAAGAAAACAGTGATACCGTTCTAAGTGCAGAAGAGCAAGAAAAACTAAAGACGCTTTTCGATTTAAAACTGCCCGATTTACAAATGACCGTTGAAGTGAAAGGACTCAGTCCGGAAGCAGCACCGGTTGTTGCCACTCGTCCGGAGCTTATGCGCAGAATGAAAGACATGGCGGCGGTAAGTGGCCCCATGGCGAGTTTCTATGCCAACATGCCCGATGAAGTATTACTCACCGTAAATGGCAATCATCCGCTCTATCAAAAAATCCTGAAGCAAGAAGACCTTGTAGTACAAGAAAAGACTGTTAAGAACCTAGCAGATCTTGCCTTACTATCTCAAGGCCTCTTAAAAGGATCTTCTTTGACGGAGTTTATTAATAGGAGTGTGGAGATGATGTGATGGTAGGAGCGAGGAAATGCAGAGAAAGAACAGGAGGAGGGGCAGGGGGAAATGCAGAAATGTGGAGACGAGGAAAAGAGGAGCGAGGAGGTGAGGGAGGTAATAGGGCTAGTAGGAACTTTCAATGACGATCCTTGTTTTAATTGGTAGAGCAATGCGGAGGGTGAACCCTGAGCGAAATCCGGAGCGAAGCGATGGATGAAGTTGAAGGGCGACTCGATGGTTCAACTAGAGACCCTAAATTAATCTACTGGAAAAAAAGATGATGCTATCCTATTCGTATTATTTATAGTTTTCACGCCTATAAAAATGTAAAAAGAGCGAAGAATAGTCTTCGCTCTTTTTATTGATTTTTTATGTTTAACTGCTAAGAAATTCACTTTCGAGCCCCCTCTTCTTCCTCCTGCTCTTTCTCTTATCCTCGCTCCTGTTCTCATCCTCTCCTTCTTCTCACACTCGTCTTCCTCCCCACCACATGTCCATTTCTACCTCTCACAGTAGTAGTTGTTCTTTGATAGCGGTTGCCTCTTGGACCAACAACAGTTGTGGTTTTGCGGTTCACGCGGTAATGATTCACTGCTACGGCATGACGGTTTCTAACTACAACGGAAGTAGTGCGAATTGGGCTGTACACGCGATGCGCATATGTTAAGCGAACAGCGGGTGCATATGCGTAGTAAGGGCGGTAGCGAACGCAATAGGGGTGAAATACCGACCAACGAACCGGACGCCAAGGACGCCACCAAGCTGGGTAAGCATGCCATCTCCAAGGGCTTACCCACAAGCGATAGCCCGGAGCATACATGAAACGAACGCTGGGCCAAAGCCACACATTCACGATCACACCGGCGGGTTGTTCATCGAGGTGTGACCAGTAAGGGCCACCCGGCGTCTTTTCATCTTCCCCTTTAGGTTCTACTACTACTTCTTCTCCAAAAATATCTTCATCACCAATGATTTGAATCGAAGCAGATTCGGCCCCGTTTTTTTCTATTTCAATAACTGCGATGTCTTGATTTTCATTTTCATTCACGGGTACTTGTAATACCAACACCTGTGCATCGCCGTCTTTCTTATTGATGACTTTGATATAGTCGATATCTCCATCGCCATTCAAATCGAGGTTGTTGACATGGTTCGACTCTGTATTCAATAATTTTTCAAATTCTTCAGGGCTTTGCGCCTGTTTGAAAAGGTCGAGGGCACCCTCGAGGCTAAAATGATCGCCCGGAGTTCCCGTAGAATCTTCATTGGCATCCTGTGCAAAGCTGCTTAAGGAAGCGCCACCAATAAAGAGGGTAAGCAATAATAAAGTCCGTTTCATGGAAATAAGTTTTTTATGAGACCCTATAATATGGGCAAAGTTTATTCCGGGTTTTAAAACTGTTACTCGGATTGAATTATTGTGTTGAAAATCAGGATACAAGTACAAAAGGTTTTTACAGTTTGTATCCCAGTTTAATGCCTGCGAGAGTATTGATGTCTTCGGCGGTGTTATTAGAAAAGTCGAGTCGGAAGCCGGCTAAGAATCTGGGAGATAAGTTAAATTCAAGTCCGGTTGAAATGCGATAGCCGAATGTAAAGCGATTATCGAACCTTAGAGTGGAAATACGAGTTGCGTATCCAGTGATGTCTACCTGCCTGCTGGCTCGTGCTTCGGACGAAACATAGGAATATCCGAACGTGGGACCTATTTGAATATTAAATCCTTTTAATACTTGTCTAAAAGGATAATAGGAAGCCTTTCCCCATAAAACAAAGTCCGAATTGTGTTGGAACCAATCATTAAAAAACTCGTTTGTGCTAGGGTTCTCTACTTTAGTAGTACGGGAGCCATTTTCAAAAATCAACTCGCCGCCCAAAAGAAGTTGAGAAAGTCCTGGTCTGCTTGATTTAAGAATGTTGGTGGAAATATCAAATGCTAAGGACGATCCTATAACATCGCCTGTACCATAGACTACCCTGCCGCCAGATAGTTTGATGTAAGTGTCACTTTTTGAATTCGATTGAGCCAAAGTTTGGTCGCATAGTAAAGTAATAAATAAAGCAGTAATGTAAAGTTTTTGCTTCATAAACATGGTTTTGACGATTAAAAGGAGATGGTTCAATAAGCACATCCTTAGGCTTAAGCCATGAACGTTTGAATGTGATTCTACTAAAGTAACTAATACCTGTAATCGAAAAAAGTTAAAAAAGCGAATATTAAATGTATAGATAAGTTAAAATATTTTATTTCAAGTCCTGGTTTAATAGGTCAATTCCGTATACAACAAAAAAGCGCTCAGAATTTCTTCCTTGCGCTTTTAATCCAAAGGTTCGTACTTATGAAAATTTATTAGCGTCTTCTTCTAAATCCGCCACCACCACGGAAGCCTCCATAGCCACCACCGTAAGAGCGCGGGGCAGCACGGTATACAGGGGCCGGAGCAGTGCGAACACGCATGGGCGCAGCTCGCATGGTTCGGTAATTATTGATCACAACGGCATTGTGTGAACGAACGTAGAACGAACGCGTGCGATAGGGTGCGTATATGCTGTGCGCATAGGTTAATCGCACCGCTGGGGCGTACACATACAAAGGACGATAGCGAATAACGAATGGATAAAATGCCGAATAACTCATGGGATACCAAGGATACCACCAGTCGGGGTAGAAGTCCCAATTCCAAGGCGAAACCCACAGGGAATAGCCGGGAGCATACATGAATTGTACACTGGGCCAAAACCATGCATTTACAAAAATACCACTGGGGTATTCGTAAAAGTCAGGCGACAATGCAGGTCCCTTACTGTCGTTTTCCTCGGCTTTGGGTTCTACTACTTTCTCTTCTCCATACAAATCCTTATCTCCTACAATTTGTACGGAAGCAGTAGCATCTCCGGTTTTTTCGATTTCTATGACAGCAATGTCTTGACGCTGTCGCTTACTGATAGGTGTTTGTAAGATCAATGCGTGAGCATCGCCTTTTTGTTTATCAATGACGCGGATGTAATCAATCTTGCCGTCTTTATTCAGGTCGAGGTTGTTTACATGATTCGATTCGGTATTGAGCATTTTTTCAAAGGCTTCGGGCGACTTAGCCTCTTTGAACAATTCCAATGCTCCTTGTAAACTAAAGTTGTCACCGGGCAGTCCGGTTGAATCCTGTTCTCCACTTTGAGCCCTGGCTCCAATTGTAGTGCCCATTACAAATAGTGGAATCATTAAATATGTCTGTTTCATGGGATCACTTTTTCTTATTAGACGAAAATGGAAAGAAGAAGTTTACTAAGAGTGGGGTGGGGGCGTGTTAAGCTAGTGTGAATGGGGGGAGGGTGGTGAGTTTTTGAGTTGTAAGTTTTTGAGTTATTGAGTATGGAGCAGCTGCGCTGCACAATTTGTCACAAAGGGCATAAGTTAAGGAAGATTTATAAAGTATTCTTTTGTTGTTTTTCACCGCGTAGAACGTAAAGAGCTCGGAGATGTCGCGAAGGGTTTTTGAAACCACTGATAACTCAGATTTTAAATATAGATACCACAGATTAGAGTCCGTTATTCGTAGTGTATAACAGAA
>DGDD01000028.1 GCA_002385265.1 Chitinophagaceae bacterium UBA3961 | reverse complement strand
TAATTAGATAAGTATTATATAATTTCCAGCTTGTAGATTCCAGTGATGCTAAGTAATATGGAATGCAGTTGTAGGTGTACAAATTAGAAAGTAGTATTTCTTCCGATCAAACATTGTGTTTTGGCCCACGTAATCCCATTGGTTATTAATTGCTAAAAGACTTCAGTATACATGCTAACTCTTCTTTCTTCAATGACAGCTTTAGGTCACCCGAATGTATCTGATTCCTGTAAAATTGAATTTTATAATGCTACTTTAAGAGAAAACGAATAAAAAAACTCGAAATTTACTTGCATGAGAAAGCTGGTCAAGAAAATTAGTTTTGTTCTGTTAGTGCCTTTTTTTTCATTTGTTTGTTTTTCAAAAAGAGTCACCAATAATCAGATAGAGGTTGTGAATAAGTTGCCAATCTCGGTTTATTGTGTCCCCAATTTTGGATTTTCTGACTCTAGTTTTAAGTTTACTAGTAAAGAATATATTTTGGCTAATGACTCGATATTCCATGTGAATGCTAAAACCAACAAAAAGCTTTTCCGCCTGCCTCTTACTGATACAATTGGTCAGAAATTTCTCTTGAAATTTGACACGCTAGAAGTTTTCGTATTCGATGAAAATGTTATCAAGGAGAAGTCGTGGGAGGAAATTATAGGGCGCCAGCTTTATTTAAAAAGGTTGACTTACTCCTTTAAAGAAATTACTTGTAATAATTGTAAGGTTGTTATAAAATAAAACCCGGTTAAGAACGAAATACTCAGATCGTATGTTTTTAGACCTTCTAGCATGTTAAATTGTTTAAATGCAATACATGGGAGTTCCATTCGGCGACATAGCAGTTCACGCACCTATTCCTTTTCCTGTTCGCTCCTCTGCATGGAATGAAATAAATTCGCTTATTAATTTTGTTAGCGATTTTTATGTTCAGAACATGAACGGATACAAGCCTGTACTTACTCAAAATAATAACAAGAGGTTTCGGAAAATAGGCCCGCCGCGATAAATCGCGGCGGGCTTTTTATATTGAGCGCATGTAGATGCGCGATTTATCGCGCAGACCAACTTCCTGTTCATTCTCCTGTATGGACCGAAAAAGATATCTTTGATCTAATTATTTCGAAATCCTGATTTTATTACTGTGTACAGCTTTTGTGCCTTTAAAGGCAAATCCCGACAAGCCCCACTCAATCACCAAACAACTCAATACCTCCAGCACTTTTCTTGTAACTTTTTGGTTACCCACCACTTGTGGATAACATCCTACCCCCCATTTTACCATTCCGGCGCCTAATACGGTAAATTTGACCCGATTTTAAGTATCAACTATGAAATACAATCAAACCACATTGGATAAGTTAGAAAGGATCCTGGAAGAATCGGGCTATATCGTCCGTTACGAGCGTGGGACTTTCCAAAGCGGGTACTGTATCCTAGAACAAAAAAAGGTAGTTGTTCTGAACAAATTCCTGCAAATGGAAGGTCGTATCCATACTTTATTGGATATCATCCCCCAGGTTCAGCTAGATGTTGAGGCCATGATGCCGGAAACCAAAAAAATGTACGACGAGGTATTGGCTCGCGTAGAAGCATAAATTCTTAATTAAGGCCCTCTATCGATTGCAAAAGCCCCGGATTGTATTCGGGGCTTGCTTATTTTTGTAAAGTGAATTGTCCTCCTATCAAAGTAACCTTTCTTGGCACCGGCACTAGCAGCGGTGTGCCCATGATCGGCTGCTCGTGCGAAGTGTGTACTTCCACCGATAAACGCGATAACCGACTCCGCTCCAGCGTACTCATCGAATCGCCTACCACCACCCTTATTATTGACACCGGTCCCGATTTCCGCTACCAAATGCTCCGTATCAACAACCGGAAACTGGATGCGGTTTTGTTCACCCATCCGCACAAAGATCATGTAGCGGGGCTCGACGATATCCGCGCCTACAATTTCTTTACCCAACAACCCATGCATATCTATGCGAATGAAATGACCCAGGAAGTCCTGATTCGCGAGTTTCCCTATGCTTTTGCCGATAAGAAATACCCCGGCGTTCCGGAAATTGAACTGAATACCATTTCGGTAGAGCCGTTCATGATCGGCGACCTGCCCATTCAACCCATCGAAGTATGGCACCTGAAAATGCCGGTACTGGGTTTTAGAATCGGCAATTTTACCTATATCACCGATGCCAATAGAATTGAAGAAGAAGTTTGGCCGCTGATCAGTAATGGAGAAGTACTCGTTTTAAACGCCCTTCGAAAGGAAAAGCACATTTCTCATTTTACCTTGAGCGAAGCCATTGAAATGGGAGAGAAGCTGAACAACACGCAAACCTACTTTACTCATATCAGTCATCAGCTAGGCACACACGAAAAAATCAGTAAAGAATTACCGGAGGGAATGAAGTTGGCCTACGATGGATTGCAACTCGAATTAAACGGCTTTAGCGGTATGTCGGGAAATAGTATCGAATAAATCAGTGGGTTTAAACGGTTTCGATACATAGCCGTTCATGCCTACTTCTTTGGTGCGTTCTTGCACATCGGAAGAGGCCGAAGCGGTGAGGGCTATAATAGGAATTTCTGGATTGAATTCCCGAATATGTTTAGTAGCGCTGTACCCATCGAGCACAGGCATTTGTAAGTCCATTAGAATGATATCATACTTCCCATCTCGGGCTTTGCCAACAGCATTGAGTCCATTTTCTGCTACTTCTACTTTGGCATTCCAATTGGTCAGCATTTTTTCGGCCACCATTACATTGAATTCCACATCTTCTACTAGCAATACCGATACACCTTTTAAATCGGTAGAAGCCCGGTGGTGAGCTGGTGATGCCACCACCGTGTCGGCCACTCCCTTTTTAAAGGCAACGCTAAAGTAAAATCTGGATCCACGGCCGAGTTCACTTTCAACAAAAACTTCACTTTTCATGAGGTGCAACAGGCGTCGAATGATGGCGAGCCCGAGCCCCGATCCCCCGAATTCTCGGGTGATGTCGGTGTTAGCTTGTGAAAAGTGGTCAAAAATGACGCTTTGTTTTTCTTTTTCAATCCCAATACCCGTATCTGTGACCGAAAACTGAATCTCCAGTGAGTCGGCCGTGGTTCCGATTACTCTAACTTCTATTGTAATAGTGCCATTATTTGTAAACTTGATTGCGTTCGAGACCAGATTGTTCAATATCTGACTGAGTCTTACATCATCAGCCATAATTGAGGATGGGATATCTGTATCTAAAAACACTTTCAAGGCATTACCTCTTTCTTCTGCTCTGATCCTGTTGGCCATTTTAATATTGTTCACCAACTCCTTCAGATCAATAGCTCTTTCAGATAGTTCAATTTTTCCTTCTTCAATTTTGCTGAAATCCAATATGTCATTAATCAAGCTCAATAAATTCTCGGCAGAAATATTCAGTGCGCGAAGGTTTTCCAATTGTGATGGAGAACGTTCTTCACTCATCATTACATGCGCCATTCCAATGATCGCATTCAACGGTGTTCTGATTTCATGGCTCATTACCGATAAGAAATCGGTTTTCGCTTTTGAAGCCAGTTCTGCTTTTATATTGGCCTGTATTAATTGTAACTTAACTTCTTTGGTTTTCTGCAATTGTTCTTCTAACAAATTCAAATCCTGCTCTAAACTTGTATTCAACAAACTTTGCTCGTTTCTCAACACCAGTTGAATACGCTTCAACGATTCCATGTATGCATCGTGCTGCTGCTCTAAGCTTGCCAGCAATTGATTTGCATCTGAAGAACCTTCCAATTGCATGAATTGGGGTACTCCTTTACAAGCATAATAGGTCTGGTTGATTTGCTGAAATAAATCACGCATAGTCTCAGGAATTGCCTCCGTGCGCAGGCAAGTCTCTATTTGTGAGGCTAATAGCGGATGAAATTTCATACAGTTGGATTTAATGTCTTCTCTTTGGTCGAACAGTTTGTTTTGATACTGTGGTACCTAAGGGCTACCCTTTTTTTGGAGTTCGTGTTAAAACCGGAATGGGTTGTACACGCAACTGTTCATTAGAAGCAACTGTATGTTCTTGAATAGAATGGGTTAGTATTGCGCGAAAAATATAATAAGTAGTTCGAGTAAATTTCTTTAGCCATAGGATTGTGTTAAGATTAAGTTGTAAATTTTTCATTAAAACCTGTTTTTCTTCTAACATTGTTCCTGATCACAAAGTCGTACATAGTATAAACGGGAAAGCATCTGCGAAAATATACGAGGACCCATAATTAGGGGTTAGCACGTATCCAACCTAAATAGTATCACTAACTGACATGAGTGTAAAGTATTAAAAACACCCATTTTAAGTTCTATGGAACCGTCTGTATTTCAATTTTCAGCCCGCGAAAGAGCCGGCATTTTGTTGCTTAGTATCATCACCGTTACAGCATTTCTACTCCCAACCCTACTAAAACCCAAACCGAAAATTCCCGCCAATCTAGAAGTATTAGTATGGGAGGCCTACGATACCTTGTACGAACAACACTATCATAAATACGACTCCAATGCGCGGACTCTTCCCAGCTCTGCCAACTACTACAAGCACAACCGCTCTTCTTTTAAAATAGACTCCTTTCGCAAACCCTTCTATCCAAGAACAGGTTTTCAGTCTGCTAAAATCGATATCAACAAAGCCGATTCGGCCCTCTGGGAATCCCTTCCGGGTATTGGTCCCGGATTCGCCGGGCGTATCGTGAAGTTTAGAATCCGATTGGGTGGGTTTGTGTCGGTTGATCAGGTGGCAGAAACATTTGGGTTGCCCGATTCTACTTATAAAAAAATCTTGCCGTTTCTTACTCAAGGGAACTATTCAGTAAGTCAACTTTCGTTAAATTCTGATTCGGAAGAAGTATTCAAAGCTCATCCTTATATTAGATGGAAGCTGGCAAAACAAATTGTTGCTTTCAGAAGAAACAGGAACGGCATTAAGAGCATAGAAGATTTACGACAGCTCGACAATATCAATGATTCTTTATTCGGTAAAATAAAGCCCTACCTTAAATTATAGAAGGGTATTTCTAAAAAAGAAAAGGGCTGTTCAATTGAACAGCCCTCTGTATTTTAGTTGGTTTTAATTAATTTCTGATGTAACGTGGTTGAATCATGGGAGGTTTTAATTCGAAGCATGTATACACCTTGATTAATATGACCTAACCCCTCCCAGTTAATGGTATTATTTCCAAATACACCCATCACTTGCTT
The DNA here is from genome assembly GCA_002385265.1 of Chitinophagaceae bacterium UBA3961. Taxonomy (GTDB): domain Bacteria; phylum Bacteroidota; class Bacteroidia; order Chitinophagales; family Chitinophagaceae; genus Endoryza; species Endoryza foliicola. The sequence continues at coordinate 12,568 of DGDD01000028.1, read as the reverse complement.
GCTTGCCAAACGCACCCCTCGAATATCTAGTAAGTCAAGTTGAATAGTTTCCGTTTTGGTTAAATACAATTGAATAGAAAGTTGATTGGTAAAAGGATTAGGATACATCATCATCTTAGATAAGGTTCCTAATTTCATTACCAAAACATTACTGTAAGTTGCTCGCCCATCTAAATCAATTTGCTTCAAACGATAGTAATTGATTGTCTTAGGGCTGGCATCCAAAAATGAATAAGTTGATCCATTCAATGCATTCAGTGCTTTTACATTTCCCAAAGATTGGTAGGTTATGGCATCTGTACTTCTCTCAATTTCAAATTTATCTAACTCACTTTCCATAACCGTCTTCCAATTCAATCGAACCGTATTGTTGATCCAAACACCTGTGAACGATCCAAGTTTGCTGGGTAAGGATGAGGTAACTATCAGGCTCGCAGAGCTGCCGCTAGAACTACACATACTAAGCCCACTTAATGATGTGCCCTTTATTTGAACAGTGTAATTTCCTGACGTAAAGGTATTTGTTGTTATGTTTAATGAAGTAGCGCTAGCCCAGACTCCTGTTCCTAAAGATTGGCCTGTACTTGCATCTGCAATTCCATAAAATGCACCTACCGTAGCATTGCTGATTGTAAAGGTTTGTGTTTGTCCTGCAGCCAATGAGCTGCTTGTTGGTGAAATGGTAGGAGTGGCCGGACCGCTGCTGCAACTTACAGTGGTGGTAGTTCCACATACTTGTTCCAGTTTTCCTGTTTCTTGTACGCCAATGCTCAATATTCCTCCATTGTATAAAGGGTAAGTAAAAGTGCTGATCGTAAAGGAAGTAGTGGAAGTTACTACTGTTCCAATCTTGGTTCCATCCAAATACAAGTTTACGGTGGTACTTGCCACAGCGGTAGCCAAGATTCCACTTATTGAAGAGGAAGAAGTGGTGATGGTTCCCGTAATACTTCCGCATCTTCCGGTTGTTGCGGTGGCTGCAGCAAAAGTACTAGAGGCTGAACTAACGGTGCAAGTGCCATTTTGTGCCGTGGCATAGTAAGAAGTTCCGGCTACTGCCGTGTAAGAGCCGGTAGTCCATGTTTTATCACTCTGTACTGTAACTGTTGCCACTAAAACGGCAGCTGAAGTATACACTCTAATGGTTGTTCCTGCAGGTTCGGAACTAGTTCCCGTAATAGCAGCTCCTGCTGTTAATTGATTGTTGTTATCAACGTTGATCAAAGGTGGTGTGGTATAGCAGTTAACCGTATAGGTGGTTGATGCTGCGAAGCATTTGCTAGTATTTACTGTTCCCGTATTTAATACGTTTGTGATGTATACAGATTGCCCCAATGTAAGTGAAAGATTGGTGAAGCTAAAGGTTCCTGTTCCGCTGGCAGTAGTGCTTTGCACCATTTCTCCGTCAACATACAATCGAACCGTGCTATTGGCTTCTCCAGTTCCGCTAAGTGAAGAAGTTCCGGGTGTTAATGAACCGGGGCTAGTGATTGTAGGAGTAGCGGAAGTTCCTGCAAGGTTATTGGCAGCGCCAGAACCCGTAGCTAAACAAAAAGAAATTGGTTCAGAAGCACAGCCGCTTGCATTCACATAGTAAATCCGGTAAGATCCCGAAGGCATGTTAGGACCACCATTACATCCACCTGCATAATTCCAAGTAATGTTTGGACTGGTTCCGCTGGTAGTAAATTGACCCGGGTTAGCCACACTAGTTTCTGTAGTGCCTCTAGTTTGATTTTCAACATAGATAGTCCAACCTGTAGACAAATTGCTTCCCGTTACCCCTTTTGAATAGTTGCCTGCACAGGTTAATGTTGGAATAGGCGGACGTGTAGCGGTTGTACAAGAGCGTGCAGTTACACTATTGCTTACCAAACACATCGACTCACCTGCTGCTTGTGCTTTTGCGGTTACAATATCTCCATTAGCAAGCGAAACACCGGCAAGCGTCCAGGTACTTCCTGAACTTACATTTGAAACAGTACCTACTGAAACGCCATTTTTATAAACAGTGATTGTTGTAGTACTGGCTGCTCCACTCAAAGTTGAGCTCGTCCAAGTTCCCGAAACGGAAACCGTTCCGGTGCTCAACGGAGCGGTAACCGTAGGGGGCGCTGTACACATGCTGCTTAAACCACCCGATGTTAGGCCTCCAGGTGTAAACCCTGGTTGACTAGTAATGAAAGCTTCATATTGCTCATTCGTGGTTTTAAACGAAGCATCATTGGTTCCGTAAATATCTGATTTTGGCCCACCAATGGCAGCTTGTGGCGACATAACGGTTGTTGCTGCCATTCTTAAGGAGCTTGAACTGGTTAAATTAAATGGACTTGAAGTTAATGCGCTAAAGGGTACATAGAAGTCTATAAAGAAATCAGGATCACCATTGTCAAAAGTTCCTGCCACTGAAATTTGCGACATGTCCTGCCAATTCGAATAGGAGGTTACAAGGGTGGGAGTGCTGCTTCCATCCACATTATAAATTGCAATTCGTGAATTGGTTTCCAGTACGATCTCGATCTCAAAGCCGGGATTACCATTGGTTCCCGTTGTGGCAGCTTGATAATTGGGGTCAGCATTCGCTCCACTCGATCCAAATTTACCATCGGTGTCAAGCAATACGCTGTAGCCTTTTGAACCCTGCATGATACTGCCAACTCTAAAGCGGAACAAAAGATTCGTACCATCATAATAGGTGTAGTAACCAACGTTGTTTCCATCCGGAACAAAGTCGGAATACAGGTGACTAGGTCCTCTGCGCAGATCTCCATAAGGTTCTATAGAATAGGAGGGAACTGATCTAAACGGAAGTTCTGAATTCGCTACATCGTTGCCTGCAAATCCGGAACTATTGGTGGAAGTGTATCCATCTCCATTTGGATCCAATATCGTTCTACCTCCTGCAGAAGTAGCTTGTCTGTTGATATATCCTGTACTTTGAGCATTGCTGATTTGTAACATCCATAGTAGGCTGAAAATGAGCAGAGAAATGTATCTTTTCATAAAAAGGGCTCTTTGCCAAATAACTCTAATTCTTGCCATTCATTATTATATCCTCTGGGTAAATGGGTAAAATAGGGGTAAAGTATTATTAAACAATAGCGGATAGAAAGAAAACAGTCACTAACATTTGTTAGTTGTTTTATATAATATTGTATATTGCAGTAACGTTTGCCAACTATGAATTTTCTTACCTCAGAATTGACGCAGCAAGTATCCGAATCTACCCGTGAATTCGCGAAACAATACATCAAACCCCATGTAATGGAGTGGGACGAAACTCAACACTTCCCCATTGAATTGTTCCATGAAATGGGAAAGCTGGGATTGATGGGTGTACTAGTGCCCGAAGAATACGGTGGGGCCGGATTGAGCTATTATGAATACGTGAGCATTTTGCAAGAGATCGGTAAAGTGTGTGGCTCTATTGGTTTAAGTGTGGCGGCTCACAACTCTTTGTGCACCGGTCATATTTTAACCTTTGGAAACGAAGAACAGAAGAAAAAATATTTACCCAAACTGGCCACCGGTGAATGGATCGGCGCCTGGGGATTAACAGAACCCAATACCGGTAGCGATGCCGGTAATATGAAAACAACGGCTGTTCGTGATGGCGATCATTGGGTGCTGAACGGTACCAAATGTTGGATCACCCATGGAAAGTCATCGAATGTAGCAGTGGTAATTGCAAGAACAGGCGAAGCAAGAGCGAAAGACAATGCTACAGCCTTCATTGTTGAAAGAGGGACGCCCGGATTCAGTGCCGGTAAGAAAGAAAACAAATTGGGAATGCGTGCTTCTGAAACCACTGAAATGATCTTTGATAATTGCAGAATACCCGATTCAAATAGAATGGGCGAGATCGGTTCCGGTTTCAAACAATCATTGAAAATATTAGATGGTGGTCGTATATCTATTGCTGCCCTTAGTTTGGGAATTGCACGCGGTGCTTTTGAAGCGGCCACGCAGTACTCAAAAGAACGCCATCAATTCGATCAACCCATCTGTAATTTCCAAGGTATTTCTTTTAAGCTAGCCGATATGGCTACTGAAATTGAAGCTGCAACATTGCTAACACTTCAAGCCTGCGATCTAAAAATGCGGGGCTTGCCCATGACCAAAGAATCGGCCATGGCAAAATACTATGCAAGTGAAGTAGCGGTAAAAGTTTCCAACGAAGCCGTGCAAGTTTTTGGAGGCTATGGTTATACCAAAGACTTTCCAGTTGAAAAATATTATAGAGACAGTAAGTTGTGTACTATTGGAGAAGGTACATCTGAAATTCAAAAACTTGTGATCTCTCGAGAAGTTTTAAAATAGCCTAGTCGAATGTTTAAGGTTGCTTGTCTTGTGTAACCCTTCTGTGAATCTTCACGGGAGGGTTTTTTGATCACAAAGGAGGCGCAAAGTTAATGAAGCGACACGGAGTTGGATTTGTTCGAAATGTATCTCAATTCATTTTACTCATTGATCTCACTAAATAAACAAGGAGCCTATATCTAGCAGGAATTCTATTCCGAAATCTCTTTGTGATACTTCTTCCACTTCTTCACCTTTGTGACAAATAGCGCAGCGAAGCTGCACAAAACTCACAACTCATTCTACTTGAAGAACTGAAATCTCTTTGTGATACTTCTTCCACTTCTTCACCTTTGCGACACATAGTGCAGCGAAGCTGCACAAGACTAAAAAACTAAAAAACTCACTACTTACAACTCAAAACTCACACTACTCTAAAAAATCATCCTCCTGCTTCGGCCCATACTTATCAAACAACTTATCAATCGCCCCACCAAAAATGGGGAATTTATCTTTCGCAAAATTTTTAATGATATCAATAGCCTTATATGCTTGCGCCTCTGTTAAGCCGGCTTCCATTAATTGATCGATGAGTTGTTTCATACAAAACGATTTTCGATGAGTAGCTAAGGTAAAGAAAAAAGTCCCGCATTGCGGGACTTCAAAATCTTATAACATATCACTTCTAACCTACTACTTAAAACTCACTACTCATTACTCACCACTCCACCTATGCCACTTTCAACAAATTAAACTTGCTCTTGTCGAATTTCAATCGAGCATATTCCAGATCCAAATGGAAGCTGGTTTCTTTGGAGCTTGGTAATTCAAACATCGCATCTGTTAGAATGCTTTCGCAGATGCTTCTCAAACCACGTGCGCCTAGTTTGTACTCAATTGCTTTCTCCACCATGAAGTCCAATACTTCATCGTCGATCGTTAGTTGAATTCCCTCAAGATCAAACAATTTCTTGTACTGACGCATCAATGAGTTTTTAGGCTCCGTAAGAATAGCACGCAGGGTAGGAGCATCCAATGGGTTCAAATGTGTTACCACCGGCAAACGACCTAACAATTCAGGGATCAATCCGAAGTTTTTCAAATCGGTTGCATTGATGTATTGCAACAAATTCTTCTTCATGTGTTCCTGCAATTCTTTGTTCACGTTGAAACCAATGGCATTGGTGTTCACACGACGTGCAATTACTTTGTCAACCCCATCAAAAGCGCCACCACAAATAAACAGAATGTTTTGTGTGTTGATTTTGATGAGTTTTTGTTCCGGATGTTTTCTTCCTCCTTGTGGTGGAACCAATACATCCGTACCTTCTAATAATTTCAACAAGCCTTGCTGTACGCCTTCTCCACTTACATCGCGGGTGATAGAAGGATTGTCGCCTTTGCGCGCAATCTTATCGATCTCGTCAATGTATACAATGCCTTTCTCAGCAGCATTTACATCGTAGTTACAAACTTGTAACAAACGCGTTAAAATACTTTCTACGTCTTCGCCTACATAACCGGCTTCGGTAAACACCGTTGCATCAACAATCGCAAACGGAACGTTCAACAAACGGGCAATGGTTTTTGCAAGCAAGGTTTTACCGGTTCCGGTTTCACCTACCATTACAATATTGCTCTTCTCAATTTCAACTTCACCTTCTGCAGGTTTTTGTTGTAAACGTTTGTAGTGATTGTATACAGCCACAGACAATACTTTTTTAGCATCGTCTTGTCCAATGATGTATTCGTCTAAGAATTTCTTTACTTCTATGGGCTTCTTAACGGTGAGTTTAAATCCGGAAGTGGAAGTGCCGTCTTGACGTGTTGACAGTTCTTGTTCAATGATTTCTTGCGCATGGTCTACGCAGTTTTCACAAATATGTCCTTCTTGGCCGGCGATCAAAATCTTCACCTCATCGCGGCTGCGACCACAGAATGAACAATGTAGGGTTGTTTTTGCCATAGTAAATGTAAGTGTACAAAGTTATTCAACTAAAACGCCAAATCCCAATAAAAACCCCAAAATCATAGGCTTTTTGAGCCAATTTTATGATTTTGGGGGTATAAGAAGCTTGTATATTACTCTTACAGAGAGGTAACGATCTGATCTGCAATGCCGTACTCGATTGACTCGTTGGCATCCATCCAGTAGTCGCGATCGAAATCTTTCATGATCTGGTTCACTGTTTTGCCACAGTTTTCAGCCAAAATCTTGGCTCCCATCTCTTTTACTCTCTTGGTTTGTTTGGCTTGAATTTCCAGGTCGATGCTTACACCCTGAATATATCCACCCAAACTTGGTTGGTGAATCATTACTTCTCCGTGTGGGTAAATGAAGCGACGGCCTTTTACGCCACCACTCAAAAGAATGGATCCCATGGAAGCGGCCAAGCCCATACAAATGGTACTTACCGGACTCTTGATCATTTTCATGGTATCGTACATTACCATACCACTGGTAACAACACCACCCGGGCTGTTGATATAAAATTTGATTTCTTCGCCTGGTTTATCAGCGTCTAATAACAACAATTTACTTACTACATCTCTTGCGCTTTTATCGTCTACCACGCCCCACAAATACACACTTCTTTTTTCAAAGAAATATTGTTCGAGTTTTTTGCTGAACATCATCAAATCACTCTTTGGGGTTTCTTCTTTTTCCTCTTCGTCGTCGGATCTCCAATCAGAAAATAAATAAGGATTCTTATGCATAATTTCTTTTTTAATAGAATGGTGGAATCAAGTTGATTTAGTCTTTCTTTTCTTTGCGAGGATTGATCAACAATACTTCGTCAACCAAACCATAATCTTTTGCTTCCAAGGAGGTCATCCAATAGTCGCGTTCGCAATCTTTTTCAACTTGCTTAACGGTTTTACCACTGTGGTAAGAAATGATATCGTATAAGTTCTTTCTAACTTTTTTGATTTCATTCACGGTGATTTCAATATCACTTGCTTGACCACCGATGGCTCCACTTGGTTGGTGCATCATAACACGACTGTGTTTCAATGCAGTTCTTTTTCCGGGTGTACCTGCACACAGCAATACTTGCGCCATTGAAGCAGCCATACCAATACAAATAGTGGCTACATCGGGTGTGATGTATTGCATGGTGTCGTATACACCTAAACCGGAATACACGCTACCGCCGGGAGAGTTGATGTACATCTGAATGTCTCTTCCTCTGTCGGTACTTTCCAAAAACAACATTTGTGCAGTAATGATATTGGCCACCTCATCATTAATAGGGTATCCCAAAAAGATGATACGGTCCATCATCAAACGGCTGTAAACATCCATTACGGCAATGTTCATTGGGCGCTCCTCAATGATGTTGGGGGTTAAATTGGTCACGTTGTGTTTTACATATGCATCCAATGTATTGCTACTGATGCCTCGGTGCTTCACAGCATATTTTTCAAATTCTTTTCCGAAATTCATATCGAATGATTGGTATTTAAAAAAGCAATTTACTTCATTGTTAGCAACCAAATACCGTGCTACTAAAAAAAGCAGTCAATTTGGCGCTTCCCTCGGGTTCCGGGCAATAAAAAACCGGGAACCAGTTACAGGTAAACGATGTTTTTCCTGTGTTCTTGTTCCCGGTGGTTGATTATTTTTCAGCTATTAATGGTGGTGGTGCTGGTGTTTCTCGATCTCTGCAGTGAATTCTGCCACACTTACAGGTTTCTCTACTGCTTGCACTTGTTTGTCGGCCCACTCAAACACTTTTTCCATCTGAATTCTATGGTAAGAATCCTCAACAAACTTGCGGTCTTGCATCATCTTGTTCACATAATCAGCGATCCAAGGCTGCTCTTCATCCATAGAAGCCATTCCCATATAACCAAACAATTGCGCTTTTGCAAAAGCCTTGATATCATCTGGGGTTACTTGGAGGTTTTGTTCACGACTTACTTTGTCGGTGATCAACGTCCATTTCAATTGATTGATGAAAGAAGGATATTCTTGAGCGGCTTGTTCTTCTGTTTTTGGTTGTTCACTACCCACTTGCAACCATTTTTTCAAGAAAGATTCAGGGAATTCAATGGTTGTGTGGTCTAACAAAACATGGTACAACTCGTGCTGCAAGTGGTTGCTGCTTTGTTTGTCCCAATAAGCTTGAATATCTTCTTTGATTGCGGTGCGGAATTCAGCTTCAGTAGCGATTGCTTTTCCGGGAAGTGCTGCATTGAAAAACACATCGTTCATTTCAGCGCGCTCAACCATTCCAACTTTTGTAATGGCAAGGTTGAAGTATTTATCGCCGGCTGCTTTATCGTGCTTATCCAATCCCAAATCGCCCATTACCCACTCTCTTTCTTTTTCATCGAAAGCAGTGTTTAATTGGATGGTAAGGGTGTCGCCTGCTTTTTTACCGATCAAGCTAGGGCGTGTTGCTTCAGCAAAATATTTAACCAATAAAGAATTGTCTTTGGATATACCACCTTCTACTACAGAACCGTCTGCGTTTGCCTCAGTGAACTGAACGTTCAATACATTATCGTCACCGGTAGTAGTTTCGGGGTCGGTCATTTTTCCATGACGCAATTGAAGACGGTTTACTTCTTCTTCAACCATTTCATCCGTAACAGTTACTTTGTAACGGGTAGGATGTTGCTTTGACAAATCTGCCACTTGGAAATCAGGTTTCAACCCAATTTCAAAAGTGAAGGTATAGTCGGCAGGTTTGTTCATATCAATTTGACGAGCGTCGTTGTCGCCAAAGGGAATAGGTTGACCGAAAATTTCCAACTTTTCGTCGTTCATGTATTTGTTCAACTGTGTTTCAACAGTGCGCAATACTTCTTCAGTGAAAACGGCAGGGCCGTGCATTTTTTTGATCATGCCGGCAGGCACCATTCCTTTACGGAAACCGGGAATGTTGGCTGTTTTGCTATAGTGCTTCAATGACTTCTCGAAAGAAGGTAAGTAGTCGTCTTTGGCTACTACTACTGTTATTTTTTCATTAAGCTGGCCGAGCAGCTCTCTAGTGATTGTTGCCATAATACTTTTGAATTGGGGGGCAAAGGTAGGGTAATTCAGCTTCTTTTTGGGGCTAAATTTTCAATTTTACCCTATTCCTCGGTTGTTTCAGGCAACAGGAGCAATGGGATTCGCGACTTATAACTCAGCCCTACACTAAAGGGCTCTTTAAAGATGCGCTCAATGAATTGGTGACGGTGGGAGAGAAGCGTGAGTAGATTCGTGTGATGGGACTCGGTGTATTCCATAAGTCCTTGATTCACATCTGTATGATAGAAAGTTTCAAAGCTAAGCGTTGCTTCCGGGAAGTACTGCATCCAGTCAATCTTTCGGATTTCAGGAAACAGTTCCACACTATTTTCCGACTTATTGATATGTAGTAAAGTGAGTATAGCGTGGTAGCGATGAACCAATTCTTTTATACACCGGATAGGGTGGCGTCGAATATCTGAAAATTCGTCAACTGCAATTACAATTTTCTGAAAATTAATGGCTTCGAAGTCCGCCGGAATCAGCATCAATGGAATCGATGTATTTCTAAGGACCTTCGTTGTAGTACTCCCGATCATTTTAGCAAGGCCACCGCCACTGCCCTTGAGCCCAAGCACAATTAGGTCTGACCTGTTTTCCTCTGCAAATTCTAAAATGGCTTCTTTTGGATTTCCCAGTAAAACGGTGTTGGATATTGCAGTTAAACCGGTTTTTTGCAGTTCTTCTACAAGCTCGTTCATTTGATGTTGGTATTCAGCTTGTAGTGCCGAAGCATTGAGTTGTAAAAAATCCGTTTCGGGAACCGGTATGGGAAGGTTGTAGGCGTATAACAGATGTAAATGGGCTTGAAAATCCAGCGCCAATTTTGCAGCCGTTCGAGCGGCAACCGTTGAGGCGGGCGAAAAGTCGACAGGAGCAAGAATCTGAAACATAGCAGCGCAATTTTGATAAAGCTACCCTTTGGAAAAATTCTTATTTGTGACTTTGATGAAAATGAAGGATGATATTAGTCAGGCCTTAGCCGGCTTTTTTGAAATTGGGCCCTATCCTTCGTTTTATATATGCTGAGGCCCAAGTCTAAAGCCTAATCCAAAAAAAAGCCCCCAACTAAGTGGGGGCTAACCGTGCGCATGGAGGGACTCGAACCCCCACGGATCGCTCCACCAGATCCTAAGTCTGGCGCGGCTACCAATTACGCCACATGCGCGTAGTTTGATGTGCAGGAGCGCAAAGGTAACTATTTCATTCTATTTACAAAACGCTCTTTTCTTAGTATATTCGTGATAATAAGAAAATTGTGGATGGAAGCGGTACCTGCCTTGCCTAAATATAATCTGAATGAAGAACAGGAAAAGAAACTGATCTTACGCGAATACCGATCTTTATTAAGGGGATTAAAACCCAAATTAAAGCCCGGTGACAAAGAATTGGTGCGTTTGGCTTTTGAAATGGCCGCCGATGCGCATAAAACCATGCGTAGGAAAAGTGGCGAACCCTATATTCTTCACCCCCTCGCTGTTTCTCGAATTTGTATTGAAGAAATTGGACTGGGCGTTCGCTCCAGTATTTGCGCTTTACTACACGATACAGTAGAAGATACCGACATCACCCTGGAAGATATTGAACGTGAATTTGGAGGTGAAATCACCCGTATTGTAGATGGACTTACAAAAATCTCCAATGCGATCGACGTCAATGGGTCGCAACAAGCCGAAAATTTCAAGAAGATTCTGTTGACCCTAACCGATGATCCGCGTGTGATCCTGATAAAACTTGCTGATCGCTTGCACAACATGCGTACCATGGATTCCATGAAGCGTGAAAAGCAATTGAAGATTTCTTCTGAAACAGTTTATGTGTATGGCCCGCTGGCACACAGAATGGGATTGTACAACATCAAAACGGAATTGGAAGACCTTTCCATGAAATACATGGAGCCCGAAGCCTATCGGGAAATCGCTCGTAAATTGGCAGAGACCAAAAGAGAAAGAACCCGCTACATCAACGAGTTCATCAAACCAATTAAAGACAAACTCGAAAAAGGACAATTCAAATTCGAAATTTACGGCCGGCCTAAAAGCATTCACTCTATTTGGAATAAAATGCGCAAGAAAGGGGTGGAATTTGAAGAAGTGTACGACTTGTTCGCCATTCGTATCATCCTTGACTCTCCAACTGAAAAAGAGAAAGAAGATTGTTGGAAAGTATATTCTTTTATCACTGATGAATATACGCCTTCGCCCGAACGTTTGCGCGATTGGTTGAGCAATCCAAAATCGAATGGCTACGAAGCATTACATACAACCGTGATGGGTCCACAAGGACGATGGGTAGAAGTTCAAATTCGCACCAAGCGGATGAATGAAATTGCAGAGAAGGGTTTGGCGGCTCACTGGAAATACAAAGAAGGCGCTTCCGATGAAAGCCGCTTCGATAAATGGTTCCAACAAATTAGAGAAGTACTCAATAATCAAGACAATGATTCTGTTGATTTTCTGCAAGACTTCAAAACAAGTTTTCTGGCAGAAGAAATTTACGTGTATACGCCAAAGGGAGATGTAAAAATGTTGCCGGTTGATTCTAGCGCACTTGATTTTGCCTTTTCCATCCACAGTGCCGTAGGATCGCAATGTATTGGCGCCAAAGTAAATCACAAACTGGTTCCCATTTCTCACAAATTGAGAAGTGGTGATCAAGTGGAGATCATTACTTCGGCCAAACAAAAGCCCAATGAAGATTGGTTGCAATTGGTGGTAACGGCCAAAGCGAAAGCTAAAATTAAAGATGCGCTTAAAGAAGAAAAGCGGAAAGTTGCCGACGAAGGCAAATACATCTTACAACGTAAGTTAGAAGGCATGGGGGCGGCATTCAATCAATACAATGCTGAAATACTCGCAGTGTTCTATAAACTGAACTCCACACTTGATCTTTATTATCAGATCGCCATCAAAAACATCGATCTGAAGGAACTAAAAGAATTTACAGTACTCGGCGACAAACTGGAGCCTCCTAAGCCGGTACGTCCCATAATAGAAACAAAAATTGAAGGCGTTCCGCAGCCCCTGCCAAAAAAGGATGCAGAGCTCATCATTTTCGGGGAAAGCAGCGATAAAATTGTTTACAACCTGGCTAATTGTTGTAAACCCATTCCGGGCGACGACGTTTTCGGTTTTGTTACTACCGGAAAAGGCCTTACCATTCACCGCACCAATTGCCCCAATGCGGCTAAACTGCTGGCCAATTACGGACATCGGGTAGTGAAAACTAAATGGGCTAAAAACAAGG
>DGDD01000299.1 GCA_002385265.1 Chitinophagaceae bacterium UBA3961 | reverse complement strand
ATACCTGGTAAGCAAGGGGAGGTCCATAAACTTATCATTATCCCTGTCAATCCTGTTGGCAGGTTGCACAGTATGAAATGCTGCAAGACTACTCCATTTCTTATATTTAAATAAATAGTTGGCATTCAGATGTTTTTCCAAAAAACTATTTGCATACAAATTCAACAGAAGCTTATCGGTGTTATCAGGCTCTTTTGTTTCTACGTTTATTTGACCGCTTATGCTTTCAAAACCTTGTATCACTGAGTTTGCTCCTTTAGAAATATAAATATTGTCAACCAGTGTACCCGGTATGCTACTGATGCCATAAGTATAGGAAAGTCCCTGTATCATCGGCATCCCGTCAATCAGCACCTGGTTGTAAACACCGGATAAACCAAGTATTCGTAATTCTTTAGAGTTGGTAATTACATTGGTAGTTTGTGGCTGAACTGACGCCTGTGTTTCAAAACAACCGGCCAAATCGCAGCAGGCGGCTTTTTTTAATTCCACTTTTGTTATTACTTCGGTTTTTATGGGGCTGATTTCTGAAATATAAATCCCGGGTCGTTTTCCAGTTACTATAACTTCACCTAATTGCTTACCCTCCGCAAGCCTGATTTCCACTGCTTCTTCATTGTTGATTGCAATAGTGTCAGACCGGTAACCTACATAACTAACGACCAGTTTTTTACTTGAGCCTTTTGAAAATTGCAATTCAAATATTCCAAGGCTGTCGGTAATAGCTCCTTGAGGCAAACCCAACCAATGTACACTTGCACCTGCAAGTGGAATATTATTTACAGATACAACTTTTCCTTTGAGTGATTGTGCAGCTGAGATGCCAGGCATCGCAAGTATTATTACAATTATTATATACAGTAGTTTCATTTTTAATTTTTTTTAGTAGGTAAAAGCTCTTTAAGCTTTGTGAAAATGATTGTTTCATCACCGGGGTTAAATCCGACTTTCTGCCAAATGATTCTACCACTGCTGTCAACTAATAACAGGTGCGGTATTTCTTCTATGCCAAGTGATTTTTTGACAGATTTTTTATAATCCCAATAGATTTCAAAAGGCCAATTGCGGCGTTCTGTAAAGTCTTTAATGTATTCTTCAGTTATTCCTTCATCTGTAGAAATAGCAACCAGTTTTATACCGGTTGAATCTTTCCACAATTGATACTGAGATGAAATTGCCGAAAGCTCTGCCAAACAGAATTTACACCAGGTAGCCCAGAAAGCTATTAAAACTGGTTTGTTTTTGTTTGTTAATTCCGAAGCATACAGTTTAGTACCACTAATTTTTTTTATAAGTACATGTGGCAGTGTATCGGCTTGTGCATAGGTAAATGAGTAAAACATTAACAAGCACAAGCAAATGAATAATTTTTTCATTTGATTGAGTTTAGATATTGGCACAAGTATTTATACACTTGTGCCAATAGTATTTGTTAATTGCTTTAGTTTTTTGTCTTTACTTTATATGGCCGCTGGTCGGGGTGGTCGCAACTTGCCGTGCCTTCAATAGCTTTTACCACTTCGGCATAAGACAATTTTGCGGTATCATACTTTACCTCAAAGCTTGTGGAAGTTGACATTTTGCCCAACTGTTTACAACTACTTACGCCACTCATTTTTTCTACATTAGATGCAATCATTTTTAAATCGCCAGCGCAGGTAATGCCTGATACTTTTACAATAACAGTTGTATCGTTAGGATTTGAAGTTTTTGATTGTGGATTAGGTGTTTGTGCACAGCTAACCTGTGCCACTGTGAACGACATTGCCAACAGCAATACCGATACACTGAAATATTTTGATTTCATTGAAATTATTTTTAGCATTAATGAATAGTGAATTGCTTTAATAAAATATATCAAAGCAAAAAATCTAATACCAGATAAGAAAATTCATTAAGCTATCTTAGGCGGTTGCCAGAAATCAGGAGCAAATTGTGAGCGGAAGTTTTCGGAAAAGTGAGTAAAGTTATTTGAATAAAAGTGAGGCTCCTTGATACTGAAAAAAGAAGAAGTTACTGTGAAGCTGCAAATATTGCTTGCACATGATTGAAAAGGGTTGCAATTATTGTTTTGGGAATTATTGTCGCCAGATGGTTCCTGTTTCTGTTCATTACCCGTTTTGTGGCAACCTCCACTGCAACATTCATTTGATTGCTTTTTCTTCAACAATGCAAAAGCCGGTTCCACTGAAAGGAACAAAACCACAAAAGCCATTATTGATGCAATAATTTTCATATCCGGAATGCAAGGTAATAAATTCCTGGAATTTTCCACGAAATTGAATACAATCCTGTCTTCCCCAGGCTATTGATTAATATTGATTAGGATGGCATGTTAGACCGGCTTGTATGTGTTGATATGTGATGTTCAAGCTGTTCTTTTAGGGATTCAAGATATTTCTCCATATCTGCCAGGCATATTGCCTTTTCTTCAGTATCACAAATTACTAATGGGGTTTCGTCAAGGTAGCGGTATAATTCCGGATAGTCGGTTTCCATTTTTGTCGTCAACAGGATTATTTCCTGCATTAATTCATTAAGCTTTTTCATTGTAAAAAAGTTATTAAATAAAATCAATAACCCGTTTCAGTTTTTCCCGTACCTGTTCAGCAATGTCTTTCAAACCGGGGTTTTCTATTGCCTGCATGGAGGC
>DGDD01000175.1 GCA_002385265.1 Chitinophagaceae bacterium UBA3961 | reverse complement strand
AACGAAATCCTACACCTAATCCCATCAATCATTCCAATCCAAGCACAGAAGTTGTTTAGTTTTTAAGTTATTCAGTTCTTTAGTTAGCCCTAAATAAAATTCAAAGCATTAAACGAAATCCTACACCTAATCCGACAAATCATTTTAATCCTAGCATTAAACGAAATCCTACACCTAATCCCATCAATCATTCCAATCCTAGCACAGAAGTTGTTTAGTTTTTTAGTGATTTAGTTCTTAAGTTGGCACTGAATTCACTTCAGGGCAATAAACGTAATCCTACACTTAATCCTATCAATCATTCTAATCCTAGCACAGAAGTTTTTTAGTTTTTTCGTTTCGCGAATCAATGTCCATGATGGCCGCCTAACAAAACTGAATTTCATGATACGGCTTTGAAAACAATTCTATCGAGGGCGCAGGATTGTAGCTCTCATCAAAATAAGATTTCAAAATGACCCGATATGGTTCAAACATCAGTAAGAGGAGGAAGCGAGGATGAGAGGAACGAAGAACGAGGAAACGCAGACGACCGTGTGGGGTCGCACATCAGTAGCCATCATCGTGCAACAATGCAATATGACCCTGTAGGGGTCACACGTCAGTAGAATGAGGAAGCGAGGATGAGAGGAACGAAGAACGAGGAAACGCAGACGACCCTGTGGGGGTCGCAGATTGGTAGCCATCATCGAGCAACAGTGCATTCGACCCTGAAGGGGTCGCACATCAGTAGGAGGAGGAAGCGAGGATGAGAGGAACGAAGAACGAGGAAACACAGACGACCCTTTGGGGGCACACATCAAATTTCAAAAAAACGAAGGGCTCCATTCGGAGCCCTCATTTAAAACTAACACCAAGAAGCAACACTAAGCTTTAAAAACAGCTTGAGTGAAAATTAGTTCGCCTTCTTTATTTAAAATTTGAAGATTATACGAGCCTTTATCCAAATTGTTTAATTGCGTGATACTTGTTACATTGATTCCTTTTAACAGATACCAACCGAACATCCGCGTTAACTTTCCGTGATCGTTTACCAAACGTACAATCACATGTTGGTTGAGATGTGCCTCAGCTTCTACATTTAACTGTGTGTGAAACTGTGTTGGATGAATGCTGACGTGTGTAATTATTTCCAAAGTATTTTCTAATTTAAGATTGCCGGTATAAGGTGTTTTTAAGTATTCAAAAGAATCTTGATCAGATCTAATTTGAAGCGTTGCTGTGTGGTTGTCTAATGTTGATTCCATTGCCGTTGTTTAAAGTTTGACTAATTTTTGTTGTACCAAACTGTTACCATTTAAACCTTTCATGTCCAAGAAATACACACCTGCTTGCAAATTGCTTAAACCACTCATTTCCATTGTTTGATCTCCACTATGAATCAAGCTGGTCTGTTGCTTTACAGGTTTGCCATTGATGTCTACAATTTTGATTACCACGGTTTGTTCAATTTCACTGCTCACTTTAATGTTCAACGACTCACGGAAAGGGTTTGGTTGAACACTCACTTTTGCGTTGTTATTTGAGTTGCGCACCACCACCACATTTGAATAGCTGAACTTTCCATCGATATCAACCTGAAGAATTCTGTAGTAGTTGATCTCAGCAGAACGATTCAAGTCTTCAACTCTGTAGTATTTAGTGTAAGAACTGTTTCCGGCAGCCGCCACCGTTTGGATGCTCGCCCATGTTTTACCATCTGTACTTTTCTCTACTACAAATCTTTCTGTGTTGAATTCTTGCGCAGTTGACCAGTTGATGATGTTTTTCTCAGTTTGTGATTGCACATTCAATCTTAAACCGGTTACGGGAAGCGTTACTGCAGAGCATTGTGAAAAAGTGATGTCATCAATGGCTAGGTCGTTTCCACAACCACCTGAAGAGTTATTTATCAATCTATATCTGATAGAAGTTTGACCTGCAGGCATCGTAAAAAAACCGCCGATCTTAACCCATGTAGGACTTGAAGTTTGAGGAATATAGTCACTTGAAAAAGTTGTTAACGTAGAAAAAGCTCCGGTAGAAGCATTGTATGTTTCTACAACGAATTGAACTTTAGGTAACAATGCACTAGAACCGCAAGTACCCAAGCTGTTTACATTCATGATAAACAAATAAACAGTGTAGAAGGCACCCGGAGTTAAGCTACCAACTGTATCTCTATAAAACTCACCGGCGGTATAACTTGCGTTAATAACCATCATTCTTCCATTGCTATTACCGGTATGGTCAGGAGCGTTTAACCAGTCTCCGTTTGTTTGAGTGTTTTTGGTAACACGGTAATCACCATCTGCTAATGAACCTGAACCGGTATAACGGTAGGTCGTAATTCCGGTAGCTAAGGAGGTGTTTGAACCGGTACCAAAAGTTTCCTTGAACTTCAGGGTCTCTCCGGAACAGCTTTGCGCCTTTCCACTCATCACAGCACTCAGTACCATCAGGGCTACCAGGATTAAGTATTTAATAAGCTTCATAGGGAACGGTGTTGTTTGATTACCCTATGACGAACTGAATGCCAGAAAATAAATAACTGTATATCAGATAATTACGTCTTGGCATGGAAAGATCTGCTCTCAAATTGGGAGCATTTTTTCTGATTTTGGGAATGAATAGAAATGAGCTTAAAGAGTTACCCTTAGAATCGGGCTACCAGTTTTAAGTTCAGCAGGCGAGGGGTGAGGCGATTGGGCATCGCATAAGTTGTATTAGAGAAATCTTTGATCAATAGATAAGAAATAGTATTGTCACGATCAATCAAATTGAATACTTCAAAACTGGCCCAAATGTTTTCAAAACTTCTAAAAGGACTGTGGCTTCTTCTATTGCTTTGATCCGTATCTAACAACAATACACTGAATCCTAAATCGATTCGAATATAGGGAGGTATGATCAAGCCATTACGGTATTTCACACTGCCCGGAATGTTATAAGGCATGTTGCTGCCATAAATAAGATTGACAAATACTTTTGAATTCTTATTGGTAGATAGATAGTCTTGCAAAAAGAGACCAAACGTGAAGAATCGATCTGAAGGCCTTCTGAACCAACCTCCTTGTTGCAAACTGCTGTCAATGGGTTGATTTAAACTGTCTAACTTATAATTGTAGTAGGTGTCGTTTGTGAGGTTTTCGCGGGTACGCATGAAGCCGACACTTATCCAACTTTCCGCATCTTTTACCAATTCGCCAAACAAGCGGGTTTCAATACCCATTGCATAGGCTTTTGCATCATTTTTGCCACTATAACGAATCCGCACATTGTCAATATCATAACTCACCACATCCCACATGTTCTTATAATATGCTTCCGTGGTCCATCTAAAGGCTCTGTTTCCTGATTTGAAATTGTAATCAAAACCCCCACTTACTTGCCAGCTTTTCTGTGCCCTCAATTTTTTATTAACGGTACCATCGTAGCCCCTCAACTCACGGTAAAAAGGAGGCTGCGAATAAATTCCAATGGCCCCTTTGAAAATGATGTCTTTTTTCCACTTAGATGGCAGGTAAGAAAATCCTAATCTGGGAGATACCAGAAACTCGTTGTTCAAATCGTTGTAATTGAAGCGAGCGCCGGCTTGCATGCTAAAATCGGCTGAATCATTGAACACGATATTGTCTTGAACATACCCACTCAATCGGGTGGCGTTAATATTTGCTCTCGACTTCAATACCGAACTCAAGGTAAAACTGCTAGGGTTGTATGGCACATTGTATCCAGCAGAATCCTGGTATTGCCATTCATGCAACTTGTCGTTTATTTGGTGACGTTCACCGGTCAATCCCCATTGAATGTAATGGGCGCCCTTATCGTAGCTCCCCTTATGACTAATGTTCCAAACTTCTATATTCAATTTGTTTCGGGCATAGGTTTGATACAAACCGGCACCTAATGGATTGTTGATGAGCCCGAAATCGGGTTGACTTTTATCGAATTCACGTTCTCCAAATAAATAAGAGCCGGAAATGTCGATGTTCTCTTGCTCATTGTCTTCAAACCTGCTGAGCATCCATTTCAAACGGAGGTCTTTGCGCGGCTGTTGTAAAAAGCTCAAGCCCACCATGTTCGTTTTATAACCGTCTTTTTCCTTCCCTTCAAAGTAAATATCCAATCCCAAGTTCGCACTGAAATAAGGGGAGAATACTGAGCTGGTGAGCTGACTATAACTGGGTTCCAATGAAAAGGTTGTTCTTGAAATATTCGAGAACAATTCTAAACTATTCTTTGCATTGAATTGATAGGTAAGGAGTGCCTGAAAATCGGAAGCAGAAGGAACATAATTTCCTTTTGTTTCTTGACTGCCCAATAAGTTGCGATTGCTTCGGTTACGGATACCTGCTATAAAGGTGAATTTTTTATTGGAACTGGTGCCTTCCAAATGAAGCCCTTGTTCCAACAAGCTTACATAAGCAGAACCGCCGAAGCTGCGAGGCTTTTTGTACTGGATGTCGAGTACTGAAGAGAGTTTATCACCATACCTCGCCTGAAAACCTCCATTGTAAAAATTTACATTCTTAGCCATTTCCGGATTAATGAAGCTCAATCCTTCTTGTTGACCACTTCTAACCAAATATGGACGAAATACCTCAAAGTCGTTTACGTAGATCAAATTCTCGTCGTAGTTCCCACCTCTTACATTGTATTGAGAGGTGAGTTCATTGTTGGAACCCACAATTACTTTGATCAGACTTTCAATTCCCCCTGTTGGACTGGGTATATTGATCGCATTTTTAGGATTTACCACCACTAATCCCGCTTCTTTTCTGCTTCTTTTGTCGGTTACTACTACCGTTGTCAATTCTTTTGCTCCTGTTTCCAGTCGAATGGTCACTTTCTCCGATTCTCCCTCACTGAGATAGAAATTTTGTTGCAGGGTTTTATAACCTTGGTAAGAAAAGACGAGGGCCACGGCGCGATCGGAGGGCACTTTTATTTGAAACTGACCGGAATCTTTCGTTTGAACACCGCCTGCTTTCCCTAAAATAGACACTGATACCCCGAGTAAGGGTTTCTCATTTTCGTCTAAAACCACCCCTGAAATAACGGCTTGCTTCTTCTGAGCTTGAGAACTCAGAGCAAAAAAGCACAATACGATCAGAAAAATGGGTTTCAGCAGCTTCATGAACTTGGGTTAGCCGTTCGAAATTAGCCGTTTTTTCGGCTCTTTTTTAAACAGAAAATCGAGATATTTATTTTATTTTCAACCGATAATATCCTTTTTTACCATGATTTTACGTGTCATTCTTGCTTTAAGCATCTTTCAACTCATTTCTTGCTACGACGAAACGCCTCCCAAAAAGGAAAAAGGCAAAGAAGAAGCTTCTGATTTCGTTTTTCAGGAAGCCTTTGTTTCAGGATCCGATACCGGTGTAGTAGACCTTACCAATTTAACCGAAGCCAAAATTTCCACCCTTTTGTGTCAAGAGTGGAATCTCAAAAAAATAGAAGGCAGTTCCGAGGAAAGCCAAGTTTGGACAAAAGACAATGAACGAATCTTTCCGGGCTTTGTGTTTTTCCCCGATTCGATAGTGGTAGAAAACCCTCACGATAAAAAGAGAATTGGTACCTGGACGGCAGTCTCTTCTCCCGAAGGCGCAGAGCTGCAATTGACATTTTCGGGTGGAGCAAAAAGAATCTTGCTTTTAAAGAATGTGACTGCTAAAACACTTCTTATGCAGGAAGTTCAATCCGGAAAGGAGCCCAAAAAATGGATCATGGAAGCAACCGGAAAAGTGTTGCAAAATTATAAGGACAATCCCTTTTACCCTGATCATATCCAATGGATGTTTCGCCCAAAAAAGAAGGAATCGGATGCGGAATTGTTTAGCCGAGTAAGAGCCATGGTGTGGTTTTATGGACTCTACTATCGTTACAATATCAAAATGAATGCAGACGTGATTACTTACAAAGGCTTGCCTGAAGTATTTGTTTGGTATAATAGAGGAATAGGACTCCCTGAAAAAGGACTTATTGAAACAAGCTTTGTAAACTGCTTTTATAATAAAGAGCAAGCGAATAAAGCCTATGATTTTCTTAGAAAGTTGCTGGTAGATTACGAATACAAGTGGCCCAAGAAACAAAACGTGTGGCTTTACGCAACTCACGATGTATTAGGTCAAATGGTGCATAAAATCGACAGCCTACAGCGCTTTTAATTTTGCGATGGTGTCAATTTGATTTTCAGATTTGAAAACAGTGTTACCGGCTACCAGTACATGTGCTCCTGCTGCTAAAATCTCTGCAGCATTGCCTAAGGTAACACCGCCATCGATTTCAATTTTCACATTCAAACCACGATCATCAATCATTTTTCTGAGTTGACGAATTTTGGTTAATGTATGTGGAATGAAACTCTGACCACCGAAACCGGGGTTTACGCTCATGATACAAACAAGGTCAATATCAGCGAGAATGTCTTCCAACAAATTCACAGGGGTATGCGGATTTAAGGCAACACCTGCTTGCATGCCAAGGCCTTTGATTTGTTGGATGTTTCGATGAAGATGAGTACAAGCTTCATAGTGAACCGTTAAGATATCGGCACCTGCTTTTTTAAAAGCTTCTGCATATTTTTCAGGTTCCTCGATCATTAAATGCACATCGCACACTTTAGTTGTGGCTTTGCGAATGAACTCAATGATCATGGGGCCAAAACTGATATTTGGAACAAACCTACCATCCATTACATCTAAATGATACCAGTCTGCTTCACTTTTATTCAACATATCACAATCTGCTTGCAGATTCAAGAAGTTAGCTGATAATAGGGATGGTGCAATGATGGCCATAACGGTTCTAAAATTTTCGCAAAGGTAGGGGTAATTATTTCAAATTTTTAAGGCGCTCTTTTGCTTCATTGAAATCTTCATCTAAAGCAATGGCTCTTTGATAGTTAAGCTGAGCCTCTTCTTTTTGGTTTTGTGCTTCGTACACTCTACCCATCCAAAAATACGCGTCGGGGTTCGTGTTCGATACGGTTGCTGCTACTCTAAATGCATCGAGCGATTGCTCGTATTTTTTCTGGTCGAAATAGCACAATCCTTTTTCTAAATGAGCGTCTATAAAGGTCCAGTCGAGTTTAATGCAAGTCTCAAATTCTTTTAATGCAGCATCGCACTGTTTGTGGTCAGATAAATAGGTTCCTTTCAAGAAATGAGCATCTACCAATATAGAACTGCTGTCGTGGGCAATGATATCATCGCAAATAACCAAGGTTCTTGGATTTCCTTGATTTGAATAGATATTGGCAAGTGCTTGACCTGTAATGGCCAGCGGCTGTAAAAAATAAGACTGTTCCAGCGCGGCAATAGCAGCAGCCGTATCTTTTAAACGCATCAGAATGATGCCTTTTTCATAATATGCCATGAAATTGCTGCTGTCTTTCGAAATAATAAGATCGTATTGTTCCAATGCCTCTTTCCGTTTTCCCATGATGGCATAAAGTTCACTGATGCGACGCGTGAATTCTTCGTTTTCAGGGAACTTTGCTTGGCAGTTTTTCAATAGTTCGAGTGCTTCACTCAACTTGTTATTCAATATCAAATTGGAAGCATATTCTATGCCTACGGCATCTGTTTGAGACAATTCCCAAGCTTTCTTATAATCGGCTGTGGCCAATGCATGCATTTTGCTTTGAGACAAGAGCAAGGCACGATTGAGGTAATATTTGAAATTGTCGGGAAACTGCTTGATACTGTCTGTATACACTTTGTAAGGCATTTCGCCGAGAACAGAAGTGTCGGGTTTTTCTTCGTTTGAACAAGAGCTGAAAAATACTGCACTTGTAAGCGCCACCAGCAGGGTTGATAGAAGTAATCTGGATTTCATGCCGCAAATCTAAACGATTTTAGGGGAGCCTTGTGACAAAAAAATTACAATTCACCCTCATTTTAGAAATATCTTTGCAAATTATCGACCTAAATAAGTTAAATAAACTAGATATGACGAAAAAATGGGCCCTCATCCCTGTTTTGGGTATGCTGATCATCGCAGCCATGGCATTCAAGAAATCGACCGTTATTGCTCCCAACAAAGCTTCTTATGCCGATACCCTTCAGTACCCTGAAGAAAAGCATTTCAAAAATCTACAGCAGCTCACTTTTGGTGGCGACAATGCCGAAGCGTATTTCAGCTTCGATAACAAATGGATCATCTTCCAAAAAACCAATCCAAAAGAAGGAATTACCTGTGATCAAATGTTTATCGGAAAGGTTCCCGCCTTCGGTGAAAAATTTGAATACAAATTGGTGAGCACCGGAAAAGGAAGAACTACTTGTGGTGCTTTTTTAAAAGATGGCAAGCATATAATTTATGCGTCTACCCATTTAGGTGGTGCCGATTGCCCTCCAACTCCGGATCGTTCAAAATATGGCAATAAGTACATATGGCCTTTGTATGCCTCTTATGATATTTTCATGGCCGATTATAACGGTAAAATTGTAAAACAATTGACCAAATCGCCGGGTTACGATGCCGAAGCAACGATATCTCCCGACGGAAATAAAATGGTGTACACCAGTACCAAGGATGGGGATATTGAATTGTATGTTATGGACTTGAAATCAGGAAAGGAAAAAAGAATCACCAATCATTTAGGTTACGATGGTGGTGCATGGTTCAGTCCCGACGGAACAAAATTGATTTGGAGAGCTTCTAGTCCGAAAACAGATGCTGAAATCAAAGAATACAAAGATCTTTTGGCAGAAGATTTGGTTGCTCCAACCAATATGGAAGTGTGGATCGCGAATGCCGATGGAAGCAATGCAAAACAAGTTACTTCTTTTGGACAAGCCAATTGGGCGCCTGCTTACATGCCCGATAACAAACACATCATTTTTGCATCCAACCACGAATATAAAAGAGGATTTCCCTTCAATTTGTACATCATAAACGAAGATGGATCCGGTTTAACTAAAATTAGCCGGGATAAAGGGTTTGATGCCTTCCCCATGTTTAGCTATGATGGAAAGAAATTCAGTTTCTGCG
>DGDD01000090.1:8051-8374 GCA_002385265.1 Chitinophagaceae bacterium UBA3961 | reverse complement strand
GTTGAACGCGCTTACAGCTATGTTCAAAATGTAAAACCCGGTTTGAAAATAGAAGTGGAAACCAGAAATTTAGAAGACGTAAAAGCGGCCCTCAGCACCGGCAAAGTGGATCGCATCATGCTCGATAATTTCAAGATCCCACAACTACAAGAAGCCGTAGCGTTTATCAACGGCGCCGTTGAAACCGAAGCCAGTGGCGGCATCAACCTCGATACCATTCAAGACTTCGCCGCTACCGGTGTTGATTACGTAAGTGTAGGAGCGTTGATACATCAGGCGAGGAGTTTGGATTTGAGCTTAAAAGCGGTGTTTAATTAATAATT
>DGDD01000090.1:631-7671 GCA_002385265.1 Chitinophagaceae bacterium UBA3961 | reverse complement strand
AGAAGAGGGGGAGGAACAGGGGGGAGCAATTAATAATTAATAAGTAATAATTAATAATTAAACAGCCGAAAGCAGGCTGAAATTTACGGAGCAAAGCGGAGTAAATTTTAGTCCCGTGAGGAACGATACGGGAAACGAGGAAATACAGAACCACGGAGGCTTGGAGGCACGGGGGTAACGAAGCGAGCATTAGCTCGCGGAGTTTAGTTCAAGCGTAAGCTTGCTATTTGAGTGAATAAAGTTGGTTGGCGCAAGCGTAAGCTTGTGCTCGATTAGATTTCGCAATAAGAATCCTATTACTATTAAATTATAGAATCAGAGAGAAACAATCAGCGTGTTCTGTCGTAGATAAGGTTCTTATAAAATTAAAAAGAAAGAAGAAGATCGGAATACATACTTTGCGACTACTTCGCGATTTTAGCGGTCGTTGCGGTTAAACTAATTACGAATGAGCAAGAAAAACAAACCCGATACTAACGGTTTTGTATACAGTACAAACCCTGATTTCAAATTTGAAAGCGAATCAAACGCTCAGGAAACCCTACCCCCCGAGCGCCAGAAGCTCCGCATCATCCTCGAAACCAAACACCGCGCCGGCAAAGCCGTAACCGTTGTTTATGGCTTCGTAGGCAAAGAAGAAGACCTCGAAACACTCGGCAAAGCCTTGAAAAGTTTCTGCGGCAGCGGCGGCTCCGTAAAAGACGGCGAAATCATCATCCAAGGTGATCAGAGAGAGAAAGTGCTGGGGTATTTGGTGAAGAAGGGGTATTCGAAGACAATTAAGAATTGAGGAGGGAGGTAATACAGAGAAAGAAGAGGGGGAGGAACAGGGGGAATACAGGAAAGAGGATAAGAGGAGACGAGGAACGAGGGAAGGCAGAGAAAGAACAGGGGGAGATAAAAAACCACAGAGGCTCGGAGTCACGGGGATTCGCTGCGTTCGCTGCGCCGCCGCGGTTCAAAAAAGCCAACTGTAATCCCAGACTGCTAAGAAAAAAAATTACTACCCAAAATACTCAAGAAGCTCGAAAACACTCAGGCTCACCGAACCGCAAGAATTCTTAATTCTTAACTCTTAATTCTTAATTGTTTTTAAACGGCGCAATCATCTCAAACACCGGAATTTTCGCCTCGAACAGCTCCTTCGTATGAAGGTTTTCCAGCGTGTAAGTGCCATACATTTTACCCATTTCAGTGCGGAGATTGCAACCACTCACATATTGATAGCGCTCGTTGGGCTGGAGCTGTGGCTGAACGCCTACAACACCCTCGCCTTCAACCTCGCGTTTGGTGCCACTGGCTTCTACAATATACCAGTGACGGCGGTGGAGCTTTACAGGGAAACTATTATGGTTCTCGATATGTATACGATAGGCGAACATGAATTCGTTAGTAACCGGGTTCGAATAATCCGGCTGGTAGAACGTTTCAACGCTCACCTCAATTCCTTCGGAGATTTTTGAAACCATAATGGAGAATTGCTACTTGAAGATAGTTAAAAAACAGCATTTTACCCCTAATTGTTTGATTTTAGGGTTGATTTATTCAAGTGGGCGCTTACCTTTGCACCACTTCTGCTCATTGAGAAAAATCCCATAAATAAAAAATTTTATATATGAAAATTGCTGTAGCAAAAGGCGATGGCATCGGTCCAGAGATCATGGACGCAGTTCTTTCGATTTTCGAAGCCAATAAAGTACCCCTCGAATACGACGTAGTGGAAATGGGGAAATGGGTGTTCGACAAAGGCTTTTCCAATGGTATGACCCCCGAGGCTCAGCAAACCATTGAAACTTTGGGTATCCTCTTCAAAGGTCCCATGGAAACTCCCAAAGGAAAAGGTGTGAAGAGCGTAAACGTAACCGCTCGTAAAACCTGGAATACCTATGCCAACAAACGCGTATTCCAAACCCTTCACGGTGTAGACACTGTTTTCAGCAAAGCAGGCATTCCCATTGATGTGACCATTGTTCGTGAGAACATTGAAGATACCTATGGTGGTATTGAGCACATGCTCACCCACGACGTGGCTTTGAGCCGCCGCTTCATTACCCGTCCGGGTAGTATGCAAGTGATTCGCTATGCATTTGAAATGGCGAAGAAGAAAGGCGCTCGCAGAATTACCTGCGGTCACAAGGCGAACATCATGAAGATCACCGATGGATTGTTCCTTGAGTGCTTCTATGAAGTAGCCAAAGAATTCCCCGAATTAAAAGCAGACGATGTAATTGTAGACGACCTCTGTATGAAATTGGTTACCCGTCCCGATTTGTTCGATGTGGTGGTGTTGACCAACTTGCAAGGCGATATTGTGAGTGATTTGTGTGCCGGATTGGTGGGTGGTTTGGGCTTCGCGCCATCTGCAAACATCGGCGACCATATCTGTATTTTCGAAGCAGTACACGGTACGGCTCCGGACATTGCAGGGAAAAATATTGCCAACCCAACAGCGTTGTTGTTGAGTGGTTTGTCGATGTTGCGTCACTTAGGCTTTATGGAGAATGCGGCTGTAATTGAAAATGCGTTGTTGTATACGTTGGAATCGGGTGTGCATACGGGTGACTTCGGTGATAAATCGAAGCCATCGGTGAATACTACCGAGTTTGCTAAAGCGATCATTGCTAATTTCGGTAAAACGCCTGAGCACGGTGCGAAGCAAATTTTCCCGAACAAGCCGGTAACGCCTACGCAGTATGAATTGGAAGAGAATCCATTGATTATGTCGAAAGAAGCCAGTGGAGAATCGATAGTGGGAGTAGACTTTTTCGTGGAATTCGCTGGTCAGCCCAACGATGTAGCGGATAAATGTTTGAAAGTAATAGGAGATAAGTTCAAATTGATCACTATCAGTAACCGTGGTACGCAGGTATGGCCCAAGGGTTCTGTGTTTACGAATGTGGTGAATCAATATCGTTGCCGCGTAGAAAGCGTAAACGACGCGCCTATTGAGCAAGCTGCTGTAGCTGAATTGTACATGAAATTCCAAGCTGAATTCAAAGTATGCTCACTCGAGTTGTTGAACATGTGGGATGGCAAGAAAGCGTATAGTTTGGCGCAGGGTCAGTAAAAGCCGAAGGCTGATTAGTGAATTTGTTGATTGGTGAGTTTGTGAATGGAATACAGCTAATTCGAGTTTAAGATTTTATAATAAGTAGCCGGTTGCAGCAATGTGACCGGCTTCTTTTTTGGGCTAGGATGATAATGATTTGCTTGATTTGGACTAGGATTACTATTGTCGGTTGTTAGATACTAAATCTCTTTGGTGCGTATCCATATATTTTTAAGATTAAAGTTTATTTGGTGCGCAAATAGTAATCAAGGAATAATCAAGATAATTCTTGTAATCCTAGCTAGTAATCAAGGAATAATCAGGAAAATCCATTTAATCCTAGCATCAAATCATCTTGTAAATCCTTTCATCCTGTGAATCCTGATTCAGACAAACGCCCCCACTTTTTTATCAAGAATGGCAAACTCTTATATACACAACTTCTTGTCAATACTTATCGGTCTTGTCACCTACAATCTTGAAGTTGCCGGTAAGAATTTTATTCTGCTGGGGATGCTGGTTTTTGAAACAGCTCAGTCCAGTACTTCTTAGACAGAACGCCATAGTACCAGTGATGAGAAACGATAAAGTGGAAGATGAACAATAGGAGGTAGAAAGGATTGGCAGGCAGTTTGAGGCTTAGTGCGCCTAATCCTAGTCCGAACGAAACCGACTGATTGCTTGGATAGAAACTATGAACTCTCCAAAATCCGAGAATCATGTAAAGACCAAGCGCCAACACGCCTTTCTTATGATCTTTTCTCAAAATCACGATCGTAGCAATTAATAACACGATGGCATTGGCATTCTTAATCCCAAACTCATGACCGCCACCAATGAAGGCATTGTAGAGCATGACGAGGGCGTAGCAGATAATAATGATTAGAGGGATATAATCGACAATAGTTCTAATTTTCTCTTTGTTCATTTGGTAGGTAATTAATGACTTTCTCTAATGTGTGCTTTAACTACACTTGCAACTGTTTTCAGTGTAATACCCTTTTTCAGACAATAATTGCTTTTTAACCATTCTGCAAGAATCTTATTTCCTTTACTTGCATTGCATGATCCGCAGCACAATGCAATGTTGTCAACTCCATTGATCCGAATGTCATTGACAATATGCTCCCAGGTAGGGCGAGTTTTGTTGGAGAATTCAGTTTGAAGAAAGGAGATGCCACAATAGACACATTGTGTGTCGCGAGCTCTAACAGCTTCTTCAACGTGTTTAGGTATGCCCCATCTATTTGGCATAGGCTTAATTCTATTATTTCGTTAGCTCCCACAACACCTTCATTGCCTCATCAGCTTTTTCTTTCTCTACAAATATATGATCATGATAAAATGCTGCGACCACATTGCAACTGATGCCATTTTGGGCGAGGGAATTGGAGAAGGCTGCTGTGAGTCCTACTGCCTCCAATGAGGAGTGAACTGTTAGGGTAATCCAAGCAGCTATATAGGTGTAGGTAAGTCCAATTCGATCTGCCATTTGCTTCTCAAGAATGAGTGTAAAAGCTTCTTTTTCTTTGAAAAAAGAAATTACTTCAGAAAGCTCAATGTCGTTTAAGTCTGCAACGGTGCAAAAAACATAGTCGCCTTCATTGAGTGTTGGACTCATTGATTGCAAAAGCACAGTTAAGTTTTTTTCTCCTGACATTTCTTTCTGTTTAATTTAATGGTAAGTCTCTGTCGGTTCCTTTTGGATTGTTCTGCTCAACGTGATTGTTGTAACTCTTTTTCCACTCGTCCAATTCTACCGCCGTTTCCAGCGTTTTATCATCAAATACAATCCAGCAATTAGCCTCCTCTGAAAGCATCTTCAGTATCTTGATATCTGTAGCAGATATCTCATCATGACGATAGGGCTTGGGACCATTGATCACAGCTTCCCAAAGTACAAACTCCAAGCCTTCCATCCAGCCGGCATAGTAACAGCGTTCTGAGATAAGACTCATGTAGCTTGCTAAGGTGGATTGTTTTTTTGGTGAGGTGGTCTAGCATTGAGATTGATGTTCTAATTTTTTTGAACCTAGATGACTTTAATTAAAATTCAAATTTACAAATCATCTATTGCCTTTTTCTTCTCCAAGAGCCCATTTGCTGTGTCTTGATAAACAAGTGTTACAAAGCATTCTCTGTTTTTGCCAGTCGTAATTCCAAGACTTATTGATCCCCCTTCCACTCTAAAGAATGTTTTGTACTTGCATTCGCCTAAACGAGTATACATCATTTTTTCATTGTCTGTATTTGGACTAAAGCCCTCAAATTCTTCTTTAGATATAAAGGGCGTTCCATATTTTTCAGTTAAAAGACTCTTTAGTTTGAAATAGCTGCTCGAAAGCAAATTCCATGTATCTTGTTTTGGCAAAAATACAACTACACTACTTACTAAGTCTTTGTCTTTGAGTGAAGTGACTCCTATTGAACAGTCCTGAAATCCTGCGAATTCTCCTCTAAGGGAAACAGAATTATTGTCAGAACTGAAAACAGTAAATCCGCTAGTTTTTAATTTCGAGACAAAGTCATTTATCGGCCCGTTGACAGGAATTCCTTTGAATAGAATATGCTTTACTGTGTCTTTGGTTGCTTGCGCATAACCTAAAGATATTATTGTAGACAGTATTAGTAGTAATGCTACTTTTTTCATTTTATATATTTTTGAAATGTTTAGCAGAGAAGTTCTTTGTACATTTTAACCTTGATTGCTTTAGAAATTTTATCAAGCATCAAATTCCGGAAAAGTATACTCTTTTGTCAAAGTGAATCATTAGACTGATTAAATACTTGCCTCACGTGGTAACGAATTTGCAAATTGTCAAGTCTATAAAAAATAAATGATTCAGCCATCTAAGTTTGTGATTTTAGAATTAATTATCATTTAAAAGTTTTTCATCTGCATCTTATTTGTATGTTTTCTTTATGAAGGATATTATTCCAAAGATTAATAAAAATAGAACATATGGAAAAGCTAATGTTCCTAGTGAAGCACCTAAACTTTCTGAAATGTTATAAGTTGGTGAATTGTTTTTATTATAGTACAAGGAAAGATTAACTATCGCTAAAGGGATACTAGCCATAAATGGCGTTGCAACATAAAGTAAGCCAAATTGAATTATTCTGTTTTTAATCTTTTGCACAATTAGTCCCTGATTGACAAAGTAAAATATAATCGAGAGAACTAAATTGATCAAAAATAAAGTCCTAAACTCTAGGTCGTCAAAAAGATTCATATTGATTTTTTTTGTATTAATTGTAGAGGGTTAGCTCTTGTTTTTTGGAGGCATTGAAGCGATTGAGCTCTTCGGCTATGTCAATAATGCTGAATTCTTATTAAACAGAAAAATTTAAGTAAAAGTAGACTGGAATTCGTATTTCGAAACATACAATTGTTGAAAATAAGCAAGTGTCACTTGAAAATTATGCTACATTTTCTTGGTACAGAAACTTTTGAAACTCAATAAAAAGCTTGCTGATATTAGCTACGTCTCCTAAAATTTCTTTTGCGTCTTCGAGGGACTGGTACTTGTTGTTAAGCAGTATAGGGAGTTGCTCTTGGTCTAATTCTTCAACACCTATTTCTATATACTTACTTAGCACGAAAGATATAAACTCCCGTTGTTTGTCATTTAGTAATGCAAAAATTGTAGCTTGGGCAGCTTTTACCCTAGCTTCTCGGGTGATTGCAACATAATCGCCATTAAAGACATACTCCAGAACATCGTACAAATCGCTTTTTTCCAAATCAACGAGTTTTTGGAGTGTTAGCAGATCTGATTTGGGATACCCGGCTTCTTCTAGTTTTTCTAAAAGAATCTTACGAGTCATTGGTTTGCTCCAAAGGGTACGGAGTTCTTCTTCGTCTTTAAATAGTTTGGGTAATTCTCCAAATAAGTTGTTCAGAAACTCTTCTGCTGATATTGGTTTTCCATCGGCACTCCAAAAGGAGGTAGAAATCATGTGCATGATTTCGCGTTCTTTACCGTTTCGT
>DGDD01000090.1:0-268 GCA_002385265.1 Chitinophagaceae bacterium UBA3961 | reverse complement strand
GCGTTCAATATCCGATTCTCTTGGTGTATTGAGTCTGTATTTTTTTTGTGGGTCACTGATATTACCGGGATCTTCTCCCTCCAATGGCTCTCCGTCCCATTCCGGATCGCTAAAATGCTTGTATGCATCTACGAAATCATAAATGGTGAAAAACTCTTTACCGTCAAACAAGCGTGTGCCACGACCAACAATCTGCTTGAATTCAATCATTGAATTGACAGGCCTCAACAATACAATATTTCTTATATTTCTCGCATCTACGCCAGTT
>DGDD01000043.1 GCA_002385265.1 Chitinophagaceae bacterium UBA3961 | reverse complement strand
GTCCAAAGCCAAAAGAACATGGATTGGGTAACCAAATTGAGGGTTTCTACGAAAAAGGGCAAAAGGTTTTGGTGATCGAAGACCTCGTATCAACTGGAAAAAGTAGTTTGCAAGTGGTAGACGTGTTGAAAGAGGCGGGATTGGATGTTATTGGGATGGTTTCTATTTTTACTTACGACTTTCCTGTTGCGAAAGCTGCTTTCGAAAAGTATCAGTTGCCCTACAAGTCGCTTACTAATTTTCCCGTGCTAATTGAGTTGGCTATTGAAAAGGGAATCGTATCGGCAGAGCAACAAGAGGTGATATTGGAGTGGAGAAACGACCCTGCAAATTGGAAAGGGGTTACAACCTAACCCTTCGGTGCAGGTTAACGTATACATGCAAAATAGCAATTATGAAAAAAATAAGTGTTTTGATTTTGTGCCTCTTTTCATTGGTATTGGTAGCCAATGCCCAAGGCAAAAAAGGAGTAGTAAACGCTGTTATTAGCACCCCAACGATGGGATGCGAGTCGCCAACGGTTGACTGCGAACCTTGTAAATTGAGGGTTGAAGGCGAGTTGAAGCGAATTGATGGGGTTTTAAAAGTAACGGCCGATTTTAAAAGGCAACAGGTAAAAATCACATTTGCCACTGATAGAACCAATATTGAATACATCAAAACAGCCATTGCCAATATGGGATACGATGCTGATGATGTAAAGGCAAATCCTGAATCGGTTACCCGATTGCCTAAGAATTGTAAAAAAACTATGCCTCCTGCTCCCAAAGCCTAACCAACTAGTTAAATAGAAAGGGCTGTCTTAATAAGGCAGCCCTTTTTCAATTAAAGGAAGTTCATAAGTACTTCTTATTCTCCATTCTTTTGATCGAATTGTTTTTTAAACGAAAACAAGCCCTTTTTTAACAACGCTTCTCCTTTAAATCGAATTGGAACTGCAGCCGAAGGAGAAATCGCCCAGTTTTTAAGTGCATTAAAGGAGGTGCCCATTTTTACGGTCATAGTAACCGGCAGGAGAAAACTGTCTTTTGCCGGAAGAAAAATCGAGGTATCTGAAAAAGCCTGCCCAGCTAATTGCTCCCCTACAAAAACATCAGATTTGAAATTGATCAATTTTGCCTTATAACCATTTGGATTGAAGCATTTCACTTTAACCTTAATTGTTGCTTCTTTTAAATTCAATTTTGAAACCTGAAATTCCTCCACGCTTCCAACTTGAAAGTCTTTAGGACGGCATCCCGAGACCGCAATGAAGAGTAGGATAGAGGCCCAAATTTGCGTTCCTTTTTTCATGTATGCAATCTATCCCAATAAGCAAGAAATGCCAAAAAATCAAAGATTGAATTCGCAAAAGCTATGCTAATGTTCTTAGAAAATTGTAATTTAGGTGCATCTAAACCGCCTCATTCAGTGATCTAATTTATTTAGTATTGTTTTATTGGCATTGTGCAATGAAATTCAGATATTTATAAAAGTTGATGATTATTTAATTACCGTTATTTGAGACCATTTTAAGGCTGTAAGTCTCAATGTTTTGAGGTAAGTTAAACAAAAAGAGATTTATTAATAAATTTATGAGTTTAATTATTGATTTACAATATTTTCCAACGGTTACTTATTATAAAATTTCCTATAAGGAAATAAATGTTGTTTTTGATATATATGAGCGCCACCAGAAAATGAGTTTTACCAACCGTTGCAGAATATTGGGATCGACCGGTTTTCAATGGTTGACAGTTCCAATAGTGAACGGAAGGGATCAGCGTTCGTTGATAAAAGACATTCGGATTGCCAACGACTATAAATGGCAACAGCAACATTGGCGAACACTCACCGCTTGTTATAATAGATCGCCATGGTTCGAATTTTATAAAGACGAGCTTTGGGGCCTTTATTCCAGGAAGGTTGATTTTCTGGTGGATTGGAACCTAAGTTGTATGCAGTGGGTGAGTCAGAAATTGGGTCTATTTACGGAATTTGAACTGTTGGCACCCAACCAAACGGTTCAAGAATTTCATCCGTATCTAGATTTAAGGAATACAATCACCCCAAAGTCGGTGGAAAGCATTGAAATTCAACCCTATTATCAAGTATTTGAAGACAGGATCGGTTTTCAGCCACATGCGTCGATTTTAGATTTGTTGTTTTGCGAAGGAAGGGCAGCGAAAACTTGGTTGGAACATCACAAATAATTGAAACTTATATACGTTCGTCCCTTTTACCTTATCAAGCGAATTAGTATCTTGTAAACAACTGGATCGATCAAAACTTAGGATGAGAAAACTATTACTGTTTATTGGCTTGCTGGGACTTAGCTTTTTCGGAAAAGCTCAGGACTTTTCAAATCGGGGCACCGATTTTTGGCTCTGTTATCCGGGGCATATTGACGGTACTTCGTCTCGTATGGCGCTTTATATTTCTTCCACGGTTAATGCAAGTGGTACCATAACGCTTCCAAGTGGTTTAATTCCTTTCACTGTTACCGCGAACCAAGCTACCGTGGTTCGAATTGCAGCAAACGCCTATCCGGTGATCAATTTTCAACAAGAGGGAATTGCTACCGGTAAAGGTATTCATATTGTTTCCGATCAACCGGTGGTAGTATACGCACACATTTTAAATGCGGCTCGTTCCGGTTCGAGTTTGATTTTACCTACAGGCACGCTCGGCCGTGAATATTTAGCAGCATCTTACCCCAGTTCAACCAATTCTACTTCGAATGCGACAAATAGTAACAATGCGGGGAGTCAGTTTTGTATAGTAGCAGTTGAAAATAATACGGTGGTTGAAATTACACCAACTGCAACCGATGTGAATGGCACAAGGCCGGCCGGAGTTCCCTATACGGTCACTTTAAATCAAGGTGATGTGTACCAGTTCAGAACCGTTTATACTGCCGATGTGACCGGTACAAATGTTCGATCAGTTGCAACCGCCGCCACACCCTGCAAACCTATCGCGGTATTTTCAGGAAGTGCTTGGACTTCCATGAATTGTTTCAATGCTTCAGGAGGAGACAATTTGTTTCAACAATTGATGCCAAAATCGGCGCTTGGCAAAAAGTATATTACTGCTCCATTTGCTGATCGGGAGTATGATATTTTCAGAATTATTGTTGACGATCCTACCACCGAGGTCAATTTGAATGGTAGTTTTTTACCGCTTTCTAGTTTGAGAAATGGTTCTTACTATGAGTTTACTAGTTCCACCCCGAATTCAATAACAACTGATAAACCTGTAATGGTGGTTCAGTATATGATATCTCAGACCTGTGATAGTAGAAACTCGGGTGGTACTATTCGATATCCCGGTGACCCAGAGATGGTAATTCTAAATCCAATTGAACAAACCATCAATGATGTTACGGTGGTTTCAGCTCGGAGTGACCTATCGCCTCCGGCAACTAATATCACCAAACATTTTTTCACCATCATCATGAAAACCATTTCAACGGGTAGTTTGAAAATTGATGGTGCTGCTCCTACCGGAACTTTTATTCCAATTCCTAATACACAATACTCTTATTTACACGAAAATGTAACCGGCTCAACTAGCATTAATCCGTCGCATCGAATTAATGCAGATAGTGGTTTTATTTGTTTGGCTTATGGTATGGGGAATGTAGAGTCGTACGGATACAATGCGGGTACGAACGTGAAGGATTTGTACCAATTCATTAATATATCTAACGACTATGCTACGGTAAATTTCCCTGCAGGGTGCAAAAATTCCCCTTTTAAGTTTTCCATGGTGTTGCCATACCAGCCTACAACCTTGCAATGGAAATTCGGTACCCAATTAAACAGCTTTGGAATACGCGATACTTTAATAACCAGCCCTACTTATGATTCAACCTGGGTGGTGGATGACAAAATTCTTTATCGGTATAAAATAAACCAATCTTATACCATTCCATTGGCCGGAACCTATCCCATTCAAATTATAGCAAATAACCCTACGCCCGACGGATGTGCCGGATTACAGCAAATAGCCTATAATTTACAGATCTTCAATCCGCCCGTTGCCAGTTTTACATTCCAGCACAATGGTTGCGCTACAGATAGTGTCTCTTTCTTTGATGCAACCGATGGCCAAGGGAGGGCGATCATCAAGTATTCTTGGGATTTTGGAGATAATACTTTGAGTAATTTGAAAAATCCAAAACACAAATACAGTTCTGCCGGAACCAAGACTGTGCGTTTTTCGACGATCACAGATGTAGGCTGTTTGTCGGATACAACTATTACAGCTATTCCAATTGTTGATCCACCTATTGCTGCATTTTCTTTGGATAATATTAAGTGTGAGCAGTCTTCCATCACTTTTACCAATGCATCTAGTTTCCCCGGAGGTACTATTAGTCAATGGAATTGGAATTTTGGCGACAACTCTAGTTTAATGGCTGCCAATGGAGATCCTGTGCAACATACATATGCAGCTGCCGGAACCTACACGGCAAGTTTGGAAGTTCAGTCAAACACCGGTTGCAAAAGCTATGTTACTCCTGTTACTTTTAAAGTGAATTCGAAGCCTCTCGCATCTTTCGATATTCCGGCGGTGGTTTGTTTGCCGGCCGGGGCTCAGTTTACCGATAAGTCGACCATTGCCGATGGCACTCAGGCTAACTTTGCCTACGCTTGGGATTTTGGCGACAACTCGAGCGCTACCAGTAAGAACCCATATCATGTTTTCAATGGCACCGGACCTTATCAGATAAAATTGACTGTTACCTCGAACAATGGCTGTATTGATGACTCATCAAGAACTTTATCGGCAATTTATGCTCAAGCAAAGGCAAAATTTGATGTGAGTACAGAAGTGTGTTTGGGTGATACTAC
This sequence comes from Chitinophagaceae bacterium UBA3961, assembly GCA_002385265.1. Lineage (GTDB taxonomy): Bacteria > Bacteroidota > Bacteroidia > Chitinophagales > Chitinophagaceae > Endoryza > Endoryza foliicola. The sequence goes on along the minus strand of DGDD01000043.1, from coordinate 9,184 downwards.
AAGATTTACAGACTTAAGTGACGGGCTTGGCAATAGTATTTCAAATTGGTACTGGAGTTTTGGTGACGGTGGAGTCGGATCAACACAAAACCCCGTTCATATCTATCAAACACCGGGCACTTTTACTGATACGCTGTACATTAAAACAGATAAGGGTTGTTTTTCGGATACCGTTTGGAAGCAAACCGTAGTAAATCCTTTGCCTACGGCAGCTTTTCTTGCTATTGCTCCAATTTGTGAGAAAAATGATGTGTTGTTCCAAGACAAATCTATTGCAAGCGTAGGCACATTGGGTAGTTGGACCTGGAACTTTGGTGACAACAGTAACGCTACTGTTAATCAGCCTGTCCATAAGTATGATACATCGGGAACTTACAATGTTACCTTGCAGGTTATCAATTCTAAAGGCTGCAAGAGTACGGTTCTTTCACAACAAGTTCAAGTGAATCCACTTCCTAAGCCCGCATTTGGAACTCCGGAAGTGTGTTTGAGCGATCCTTTTGCATTGTTTACGGATAGTTCTTCAATTACCGATAATTCTCAAAATCAATTCAAATATTTGTGGAATTTCAATGATCCACTCGCCAATGCTGGTAACCCGAATACCTCTACTTTGAAAAATCCTCAACACCGGTATGTTCAATCGGGCATTTATAATATTAGCTTGAAAGTAACTTCAAAGGACGGATGTATCGATTCATTAACGAAATCATTTACTGTAAATGGTGCAATTCCACAGTCAGGTTTTAATTTGAACACTACCGATCTTTGTTCTAATAAGGAGATCAGCATCAAAGATGCTTCGGGAGTTGATTTTGGTTCAATAGTGAAGGTGGAAGTGTATTGGGATTATGCGAACAATCCAACTATAAAAACAGTAGACGAAGTACCGTCTCCAGGTAAAATATACGCGCATACCTACCCAGAGTTTGGAACACCGTTAACCAAAAATGTTCAAATAAGATATGTAGTGTACTCCGGTATCAATTGTATCAATGAAAGCTTTAAGACCATTACTCTAAAAGCCAGCCCAAAAATTCAATTTGATGTCATTCCTTTAGTTTGTGAGGAAATTGCTCCCTATAATTTTACCTATGCTAGAGATATTTATGGTTTAGCCGGTGTGAGCACTTATTCCGGTGATGGTATTAATGCAGCCGGTTTGTTTAGTCCTGTGGCCGCAAAACCCGGATCACATATGATCTATTATTTGTTTGAGGCTTCAAACGGGTGTAAAGCAATTGATTCTCAAACAGTGGTAGTTTCACCTACACCAACTGCCGATGCCGGACCAGATAGAACTGTTTTAGAGGGAGGCTTTATCACTATTCAAGGAAAGGGTACCGGCAGCGGTTTGAGCTATGCTTGGACTCCTGCAACTTACCTTGACAATACAACCATCGCAACTCCTAAATGCACGCCTACAGAAGATATTACTTACACATTCACAGTGAGAACAAGCGATGGATGTGTGAAGTCTGATAATGTGTTTATAAAAGTATTGCGTGCACCTAAAATACCAAATGCCTTTTCACCAAATGGAGATGGTATTAATGATACATGGGTAATTGAACATTTGGAATCGTATCCGGGAGCAACAGTAGAAGTATTCAATAGATATGGTCAACGTGTATACTATTCTATCGGCTATGGCAAAGCTTGGGATGGCAATTACAACGGAAGCCCATTGCCTATTGGTACCTATTATTATATTATAAATCCAAAGAATGGTCGATCTCAATTGAATGGTTCTATAACAATCATTCGATAATCGCATTCCAATATTCAATGAAAGCAGCAAGGTAATACGTGCGTACCATTAACTGTTTTTTCATGAAAAAGTGTGTTTTATTTTTAGTGTCGAGTTGTTTGGTGTTGATGTTGAAAGCTCAACAGAAGCCACATTACACCCAATATGTAATGAATCAATACATTCTCAATCCCGCTTTAAGTGGAATTGAAAACTATACTGATATCAAACTGAGCCACCGACATCAGTGGGTAGGACTGCAAGACGCGCCTATTACAACTTATTTTACCATTCACACGCCAATTGGCAAGAGTGACTTTCGAACGTCTGCCACGTCTATGCGAGTTCCGGGTGAAAATCCAAGAGGAAAAGCATATTGGGAACAATATACGGCAGCAGAGCCGCATCACGGAGTAGGGATGCAAATCATCAATGATCGTACAGGACCTCTAAGTAGGTTTGCTGCCTATGCTACCTATTCTTATCACCTAGGAATATCTGCCAGAACCAGTTTGGCTGCCGGTTTTGGAGCAGGAATTACCAATAATAGTTTGAATACAAGTAAACTCGATTTCATTTATGTTCCTGTAGATCCGGCCGTTTATAACAACGGAATCATTAATAAAATCAAACCTGATTTTATGGCCGGACTGTATTTGTATTCAGCCGACTATTTTGTAGGACTATCAGCTCAACAAATTATTCCGTCTAAAATCGCGTTTTCTGATTATCAAGTTAAAACAACCGACGGAAAATTTGTTCCGCATCTATTCGCAACAGCAGGCTATCGTTTATTGATAAATGATGACTTAAACCTTATCCCTTCCCTAATGGTAAAGTACATTAGTCCTTTACCAACACAGGTTGATGTGAACTTAAAGCTACAATACCAAGATGTAATGTGGGTAGGAGCCAGCTATAGAAACGGTGAAGGGTTTGCCGGAATGATGGGCATCAATATTTCGAATACTCTTAGCTTAGGCTATTCTTACGATTATACTACTTCTAAATTAAATACGGTGAGTAAGGGAACCCATGAATTGCTGATCGGTTTCACACTGGGAAATAAATATGGAGACTGGTGTCCCAAGAACGTGTGGTAAACTAGAATACCACCGTTTTTTTACCTGTACTGTCTGAACTGAGTTCAATTATGTATTTGTATTCAGCAAAGAGATTTTCTTTCTTGTTTTTCAACTCCATTGCTTTGGTCTTATATTTAAGCGCAAGCAATTGCTTCGATAACATATCTACCGTTAAAGCTTTGCTCAATTGATTGGGGTAGCGCTTGTTGAAATCTTCAATTTTACTTTTGAAAGAGCTTGAACTGCGTTCTTTTTCAGTCGTAAGATCTGATCCTGATTCTCTTTCAATTAATTCTATTGATTTCAATTGATTGATTTCAGAAATCATTTCATTGATCAAATTTTCTTTGAAAGCATCGATCTCTGTTGAGAGAACGATATTATCTGATGAGAGTTTAAAGTCGAAACTATTCTTTGGCAGGTAGGGCTCTTTCTTCTCATTTCCAATACCTGGCGCACCTTCAATCAAATAGTCGGTATTTGCAAGTGAATAGGCTCGCTCTGGTTCCGTATTGGCAATATAAGACAGTTGTATGGGGGTATTTTCAATGGCTACATCTTCTAGTACTACATCTTCTGTCGGCTTAGCTACCATGACTGGAAGCTTTGAATCGGGTTTCTTTGAATTGGAAGTTTTGCTGATACTATAGGATACAGGAAGAATGTTTACCGGTTGAAATCCAACGGTATAGTCACCGTTATTTTGAGTTAAATCTGTTTGTACTCTTGTCGGCAAATTCTTGATTGATACTGTTAATACCAATGCTATTGATGCTATCCAGCATAGTTGCATCAATGGAAACTGTACTTTAGGCGCTCTGGCATAGAGCATTTTTTCGATTCTTCTTTTTAGCATTCCGTCAGTTGCAGAAACCATTAAAGGATGGCCAGCCTGCTCGTATTTAGCTAGTATTAGTAATGCTTCGGCATAGGATAATGGACTGTATTTGAACTGAAGCACCAATTCGTCGCTTGATTGTTCTCTATACTCTTTTATTAGACGACTTATTTTTTGAACAAAAGGATTGAAGAAAAACAATTGCTCTAACACTACCAATGCCCAATTTATAATAAAGTCGAGCTTTTTTATATGAGAAAGTTCGTGAAGAATAATAGCTTCAAGCTGGATTGTTGTTAATTGAGAAAGTGCTGCGGCGGGTAATAGGATAACTGGTTTCCAAAAACCAATAGTGCAGGCAGTAGAAATATTTTCTTTAATAATAATGCTAATACGACGTCTTATTCCTAGCAAGAAACGCTGTTCTTCAGCATAAAGTTTGAGATGGATAGGAACCTTATTTGAAGAAAAATTGGAAAAAGAGCGCAGTGTTTGAAGTTGGGAAGTAAAAATAAAAACTTTACGAACCATACCTAGAAGGTACAATCCTGAGAAAATGATCGATGTATATTGTATCCATTTTGAAATGGTATCACCGATGAGGAATTCGTTTTGAATTTGCCAGGTGAAGATCGTGAGAACCTTCGTTTGATTGTTGGAAAACAGGAAGAAGCCTAATAGCCCAAGTGTTGATACCGCAATTATTAAAAGAACCGTAAGAACTTTTTGCTTGATCCTTGCTGACTGGTTTTTCAAAACATTTATACTAAGCAATGCCAACAGCCAACAGAGCCCCATCAGCCAAAAGCTGTGAAGCAGTAGTTGACCCAATCCTTGTAAGAAGGAGAGAAGGCTTGTCATTATTTCCCGGCAGATTTGAGTTCTTCAATCATTTTTTGAATGGCTTCCAGTTCATCTTCGCTGGCTTTGTGATTCCCCAAGGCCTGAAGCACTAATTCAGTAGTAGACCCTCCAAAAAGGGTATCAATCATTTTGCCTACCATATGCTTCTGGGTCTTTTCTTTACTTACCCAAGGCTGATAATAGTGCGTTTTAGCGCTTTCATCGCGCTTTACCAATCCCTTCTCAAACATGATCTGCATCAGTTTCAAGGTAGTTGTATAGCCTGATTCTTTTGTTTTTGATAATTCCTCATGAACTTCTCTCACACTAGCCGATTTACGCTCCCATAACACTTGGAGTATTTCTAATTCACTTTCTGTGGGTTTCAACGTTTTTGTTGACATGTTTCGTTGCTTTGATCTCTAAATTACGACAAATTTCGTAATGAATTGTTAAGAAAACTAAAATTGTGGCAAAAGAAAAGCCCCAATGTAGAAACATCGGGGCTTATGGTATTTGGTATGATTAGTGCTTCTTTTCTCAGAAACACCTGAATTATTTATTCTCGATCTTAAATTTAAGGGTTTTACCTGAGCTTAAAAACGCAGCATACTTTTTAACTACGTCCTCAGATTGTGTTTGGCCATTGATGGTCAAAACATTGTTTTCCCATTTTACATCCAATGAGGTAGGATTGTTCAAATCCTTTTTTAATGTTTCAATGAATTGGTTAGTAGCGTTTTCAACACCATCCCCTTCAATGTTTACATTAACTGTTTGCTTTTCAGAACCTGCATCGGCTGATGTATTTGAATAAGTAATTTCTACTTTCTTTTCAACGTGAGTAGAAGCCGAAGTTCCGTGAATATCTTTCAATGTAGGCGCTACAACTAATGATACAATTGACATCAATTTAATCAAGATGTTCATTGATGGACCAGAAGTATCTTTGAATGGATCACCCACAGTATCACCTGTTACAGAAGCTTTGTGTGGATCAGATTTTTTGTAGTAGATCTGTCCGTTGATTTCAACACCTTTTTCAAAGCTTTTCTTAGCATTATCCCAAGCACCACCGGCATTGTTTTGGAACATACCCATCAATACTCCACTTACGGTTGCACCGGCTAAGAAACCACCAAGAGCTTCAGGGCCTACAATGAAACCAACGATCAATGGAGAAATGATAGCAATAGCACCTGGCAACATCATTTTTCTGATAGAAGCCTGAGTAGAGATAGCTACGCATTTATCGTATTCTGGCTTTCCGGTACCTTCCATGATTCCAGGAATAGACTTGAATTGGCGACGTACTTCTTCAACCATGCTCATGGCTGCTTCACCTACGGCGCGAATTGCCAATGAAGAGAAGATAAATGGAATCATAGCTCCAACAAACAAAGAAGCCAATACATCCGCTTTATAAATATCGATCCCTTGGATACCAGCTACACCTACGAAAGCTGCAAACAATGCTAAGGCAGTTAGAGCTGCAGAAGCAATTGCAAATCCTTTACCTGTGGCAGCAGTAGTATTTCCTACAGCATCTAATACGTCTGTTTTTTCACGAACATCTGCTGGCAATTCACTCATCTCAGCGATACCACCGGCATTATCTGCGATAGGACCGAATGCATCAATTGCTAATTGCATGGCAGTAGTTGCCATCATTCCGGCTGCAGCAATTGCTACACCGTAAAGACCTGCGCAAGCGTATGAACCCCATATACCACCAGCCAATACAAGAATTGGAAGGAAGGTAGATTCCATACCAATCGCCAAACCACCGATAACGTTTGTAGCGTGACCGGTTGAGGACTGACGGATAATTGACATTACTGGGCGTTTACCCATTGCAGTATAATATTCTGTGATGATACTCATTAAAGTACCAACAACTAAACCTACGGCAATTGCACCGAGTACACCCCATTTGGTGAATTCAGTTCCGCGCAATACCATAGTTTCAGGAAGAATATAATAAACAAGACCAACAGAGGCAATTGCAGTTAACACGATTGAACCCCAGTTACCCATGTTCAAAGCCTTTTGAACGTTATCTGTGCTGATACCTGCGTTGTCGTTGATGCGAACAAAGAAAGTACCTATGATTGAGAAGAGGATACCCACACCGGCGATCAACATAGGTAATAGAATAGGAGCAAAGCCACCGAAATTGTCGGTAGATTTTGTTTCCTGTCCAAGAACCATTGTTGCGAGAACGGTAGCAACATAAGAACCGAACAAATCGGCACCCATACCGGCAACGTCACCAACGTTATCACCAACGTTATCTGCGATAGTGGCCGGGTTACGAGGATCGTCTTCAGGAATACCTGCTTCCACTTTACCAACGAGGTCTGCACCTACGTCGGCTGCTTTAGTATAGATACCACCGCCAACACGCGCAAACAAAGCGATGCTTTCCGCTCCCAAAGAGAATCCGGTAAGCACTTCAATTGTTTTCAACATTTCTTCGGAATCAACCGCAGTAGCACCGAAGTATGATTTTAAGATTAGATAGAGACCACCCAAACCTAATACAGCGAGACCGGCAACGCCTAATCCCATTACTGCACCTCCCGTGAAGGAAACGTTCAGGGCTTTCGACAAACTGGTACGAGCAGCATTCGCTGTGCGTACGTTTGCTTTGGTGGCAACCTTCATTCCAATGTAACCCGCGGTTGCACTGAATACGGCGCCCAATACAAATGACAACGCAATGGTCCAATCGCTATGTGGATTAGATTTAGCCATTACCGCAAGCAAAATCGCTACAATTACAACGAAATAGCTCAGGATTTTCCATTCAGCTTTCAGGAACGCCATTGCTCCTTCAGCGATGTACGTACTGATTTCTTTCATTCGGTCGTTTCCGGCGTCTTGTTTGGATACCCAGTTGAATTTTACAAAAGTGTATAACAAACCAATTACTGCCATTGCCGGTACCAAGTAAAGCAAATTCTCCATAATGTGTTTGGTTCTTAAAATTGAGTTAAAAGGACGGCAAAAATAGGGGAAAAGACCCAAAAATGCTGATTCTCAGGCCTGAAAATTCTCATTCTCAGATATTGTAAATAAAAACGCGAATCCTACCGTAGATTCGCGTTTATTTAACTGTAAATCAATATTTTATGTATTTTAGCGCTCCCCTAGAACGAGGCCTAATTGCTTGTACTGTCTTTTTTCTTTTTTCCAAGAATCTGTTTGAACAATCCTTTACCGGCTTCTTCCAATTGTTTCTTTGTTTTTGAAGGATCTGATTTAGTGGCCGTATCGCCCAATAATTGCTTCTTTAGCTCCGATTTTGCAGCGTCTACAACTTGTTTTTTGGCCGATTCAACGCTGTCTTTAACAGCTTTCGTTACTGCCGCTTTTGTGCTATCAACTTTAGCTTTCGCAAAATCAGTGACCTGTTGCTTCAAGTCATCGGCAAGACTTTGAGCTCCTTCTTTAATAGATGTTTTGATTTGAGGTTTACTTAAACTTCCTCCTACTTTCACCAGTATCGGAACGATGGTTGATGCTTTTACCGGAATTCCTTTCGCACTTAATTGGCTTTCCCAATTAGATACCAAAGAGTTGGCTTGCGTACCCAACATTGAACGTGGTACTTTCATGTTAATTTGATAGTCCATCGACTGATCAAAACCATGAAACCCTCCAATTTCCATTTCTATACCTTTTACATTCAACTTGAACGGTTTCACCATTACACGTCCATTGGTAAATTCAATGTAGTTTTTTACATCCTTTACTGAAATAGATTCCAATTCTTTGATCTTTAATTGGGATGCTATTTCTTCCAATGGTTTGAACTTACTAAGAAATCCCTCAATCAATAATAGATCTCCCTTGCCATTCAGTGAATTTAGAACCGGGAAAAGGTTTTCACCCAATTGTCCTTTTACGCTGAGTTGCGATTGAAGTTTACCGCCCAAGAATTGACCGATAGGCATGATCTTTTGAAAAGTATTGAAAGCGAAAAATGTTTGTTGCACGTCTACATTTTTAACATCGTAGGTGAGCGCAATATCGGGCTTAGATTTACTTTGAAGCGTACTATATGAACCATTAATGTTCATTGATCCTTGCAATGCATTGCCTTTCAGGTTTTTGAAGAAAACAGTTTCATCTGTTATTTCAAGAGTGCCGGATGCATTATCAATTTCTAATTTGTCGTAGGTGATTTTATTAACTCCTGCATTCAAAGTAAACTTGATGTCGGATGGAACTGCAAATGGCTCACTTGCAGTTGTAGTTGCTGTATCTGTACTCGTCCCCATCCATTTGTTTACATTGAATTGGTCGGCATTAATGGTAAAGTTTCCTTTCAGAGGAGCTTTCTTGTTAAAATAAGCGAGTGGATCAATGATAGAACCGGTTCCATTAAACGCAGTACCCATATACTTTCCGGAAAGTTCAGCGATATTGATTTGGGTATTGCTGAAATTGGCCAATAGTTTTTGAAGATTGATTGGATCGGGAGAGGTTTTTGAACTGTATTCAAAATTAGTCATGTCTACTCCGCCTTTTACCAGTATTTTATCGTAAGAACCTGCCATACTTCCTCTAGCATCAACGTCGGCTTTCAACAATCCTTTCAAAACAGTTCCAGCTTCTAATTTCACAAATTGGGGTATGGAAGCTAAGTTGACACTCCCTTTA
>DGDD01000046.1 GCA_002385265.1 Chitinophagaceae bacterium UBA3961 | reverse complement strand
CAATGTATCTCGATAGGTTCCACTGGCATTAACAACGGTTCCCCAAGGTAGGGTGTAAGAACTTCCTGCGCATATTTTTGGATTGAGTGTTTGGCTAGAAGTGGACTGAACGGTTAGGTTTACAATTCTGTACACACTGTCACAATTGGTAACACTGTACTTTAATGTGTCACGATAGATTCCGCTTGCATTTACTATTTGTCCGGAAGGAAGCGTATAACCTGAACCGCTGCAAATTTTAGCGGTGATTGTTTGAGTGGAACTTGTTTGAATAGTTAGATTCACAATTCGATAAACACTATCACAATTGGTAACACTGTATTTGAGCGTGTCTTTATAGGTTCCGCTTGCAGATACTATAGCTCCCCATGGTAATGTATAAGAACCACCTGCACAAATAACAGGGTTCAAAATTTGAGTATTGCTAGTTTGAACCGTTAAGTTTACGATTCTGTAAACACTATCGCAGTTGGTAACACTATATCTCAATGTGTCTTTATAAACGCCGCTAGTAGTAACAATGGTTCCCCATGGTAATGCATACGAACCTCCTGCACAAATTTTGGGATTGATTGTTTGGGTAGAGGTGGATTGAACGGTGAGGTTTACAATTCTGTACACACTGTCGCAATTGGTAATACTGTACTTTAATGTATCTCGATAGATTCCGCTGGTATTCACGACCTGTCCGGAAGGAAGGGTATAACTAGAGCCGGCGCAAATTTTGGCGGTGGTTGTTTGAGTGGTACTTGTTTGAACGGTTAAGTTTACAATTCTATAAACACTATCGCAATTGGTAGCGCTGTATTTCAGCGTGTCTTTATATGTTCCACTGGTGGTTACAATAGTTCCCCAGGGAAGCGTGTATGAGCTACCTGCGCAAATTTTTGGATTGAATGTTTGCGTACTACTCGATTGAACAGTAAGGTTAACGGTTCTATATACACTATCGCAGTTGGTAATACTATATCTCAATGTGTCTTTATAAACTCCACTAGTGGTAACAATAGTTCCCCAAGGAAGTGTGTACGAACTACCTGCACAAATTTTTGGATTAAGTGTTTGACTAGAAGTGGACTGGACGGTTAGGTTTACAATTCTATACACACTGTCACAATTGGTAATACTGTACTTTAATGTATCTCGATAGATTCCGCTGGTATTCACGATCTGTCCGGAAGGAAGCGTATAACTCGAACCACTGCAAATTTTAGCGGTGATTGTTTGAGTAGTATTCGTTTGCACAGTGAGATTAATAGTTCGATAGATACTGTCACAATTGGTAACAGTTGATCTAAGCGTGTCCTTATATATTCCTGCGGTGTTAACAATGGTCCCCGATGGCAAGGTGTAGGAGCTTCCACTGCAAATAATTGGGTTTATGGTTTGGGAAACCGGAGTAATTACTAATAAATTGATATTGTATAGAATACTATCACAACCTAGATATGATTTTAAAGTGTCTTTGTAAGCACCGCTGTTGGTCAATATTTTTCCACTCGGAGTTGTATAAGTTTGATTTTGACAAACAGTTGGATTTAAGTTTTTGATTGTTGCAACTAAATTAGATATCACGAAAGAATCTCTATAGGTACAGCCTCCGTAAGATACGTTGACCCAGTAGGTACCCGGAGTAGTAGCGGTAAAAGTGGGAGTAGTGGCGCCATTTTGCCAGCTATACCCGGTAGCTCCCGCCGATGTCGCATTTATGATATAGGGTACAGCAAGACAAAGGGCTGTGTCTTTTCTGTAGCGAGGAATGACTGCGTTGTTCATTACCACATTCCCGTTTGAAAGCTTGCCTCTAGCAGCACCATCAATATAACGCCATGGGCTGAATACTTGTCCGGTTATTGCATTTACGGAATTGAATCTTATTCTTGCTCTTGTAAGTGTATTTGATGGGGCAAAATATTTAGTGAGTGTTGATTTTAATTCTGTGCCTGTTAATCCAAGGTTGGTATAGCCAGCCTGTTGACCAGAGTATTGGGTGCTGTTAGTGATTGGAGAACCTGAGAATCGCGCTCCGTTTCCAATAGATTCCCAAACCAGTTTTCCCTTTTGAGTTCCAAGAAAAGATTTGGAATAGAGACCAGCTCCATACAATGATGGGTTTGCCACATTCGATTGGTCGAGTGGAGTGGTTAAATTGGTATTGTACAATCTTAAATTGTTGTGTAGCCCGCCTTTATCATTTGCATAGAATACCCAAGCGATTCCAAAACCCGCCCAGCTCCCTTTATAACCCCCCACCACTATGTCTGATAGGCCGTCTCCATTTACATCGCCTGCTCCCGCTACAGGGTAACCGAAGAATTGCTGGTTATTTACATTATCTGTGATAACAATTTCCGGAGTAGCCGAAACGCCTCCGGGTTTTCCTAGGTAGATATAAGCTCTACCTTGTGGTGGACCTCCACCGGGGTTGTTGTATTCCGGAATGCCCACGATGATGTCACTATATCCATCGCCATTTATATCGCCTGCACCACTAACAGAAAATCCCATTTGATCATTTGTTCTATTTCCAGCCACATTATTATCAAGCGCTACTCCGGAGGCTATGATTCCGCCACTGCTGCCATAGTATACATAGGCTCTTCCCGATGAAGCATTGTAACCCATCGATCCTATCACGATATCTCCAAATCCATCACCATTTATGTCGCCGGCTGAGGAAGTGGAGAAACCGTATAATGCCCCACCTTGTGCAACACCGGAAAGCTGCGTGGCAGTGCCCGGCACAATACCTGTGCAACTTCCATAATATATGAATGCTGACCCTTGATTTATAAATCCACCGTTGTCATATCCGTAACATCCAATAATTATGTCGCTGTATCCGTCGCCATTGATATCACCGGCGCTCGAAATGCCGTATCCAAAATAAGCCGAAGCTTGATTTGCATCTGAAAGTGTTACAGCCGGTGTAGGAATTAATCCGGTAGCAGCACCATAATAGATTGACACTCTTCCTTCGTCGGTATTGGCTCCATCATCGTAAGTATATGAACCAATGAGAATATCGCTAAATCCATCATGATTAATATCGCCAGCGGATGAAACCGAAACACCAAAAGCCTCTCCGGCTTGAGTTCCATCGAGTGTAAGGTTCGATGCCGCAGGTAGGCCAGTTGGACTTCCGTAATAAATGTATACACGACCTCTACCGTTGAATCCAAATGCTCCAACTAAGGCATCATTATAGCCATCACCATTGATATCACCACCTCCATTAGTGGTATAACCAAAATAGGCATTGCCTTGATTGGCTTCATCTAATACTAAACTTGGAGTAAGAGAGATACCGGTTGGGCTTCCATAGTAAACAAAGGCGCGCCCCTCGTCGGCGCCATTGTCGTCGTATCCGTAGCAGCCAATAATTATATCTCCATAGCCATCTCCATTCACATCTCCCAATGAGTTAACAGACTGACCAAAACCGGATTGGTTTTGTGTAACGTTGTTTAAGACCATTGGTGATGTTGACAAGTATTGCGCTGAACCATGAAATACATAGGCGATACCCTCATTTGTTTGACCATTGCTATACTGGGCAGATCCTACAAGCAGATCGCTGTAACCATCACCGTTTACATCTCCTGCAGAAGAAACCGAAGAGTTGGTGGTCGTCAAAGAAACCAAAGAACTGAGATTGAGACCGGTACTTGCTCCGTAATAAATTCTGGTGTTGGTAGCTTGAACACCAATAATTATATCACTGTATCCGTCGCCATTAATATCTCCCGCACTGTTTACCGAAACTCCTAAGAAGGCATTTGCATTATTTGATTCTACCAAGGAAGAAGGAGTTGGTAGTGTACCTGCTGCAGAACCATTAAAAAGATAAAAGGCTCCTTCATTTGCTTGCCCATTACTATAACCTGAAGCTCCAACTATAATTTCACTGTAGCCATCACCGTTAACATCGCCGGCAGATGCAACAGAAATTCCCATTGATGCATTTGGGATATTGCTTTCAACTATAGTGCTGGGTGCTGCACCAATTCCTGTTGCTGCACCAAGGAAAACAAAGGCAGCACCCTCTCCGGCTTGACCGTTGGCATATCCGCTTGCGCCTACAACTACGTCATTAAAGCCATCACCATTTACATCACCGGCGGAGGCTACGGCTGTTCCAAAGTTTGCGCCTGCACTGTTCATCTCAAGCTGAATTGCAGCAATTGTATTAATGCCAGTAGCGGAGCCATGAAAGACGAAAGCCACACCTTCGTCTATTTGTCCATTGTCGAATAGTTTTGCTCCAACAATTAGATCGCTGAACCCATCATTGTTTACATCTCCTGCCAAGGCAACTGAGCAACCCATGTTTGCGCCGGTCTGATTACTTTCTAAAACTGCAGCAGGTGCGGTTAGAATGCCACTTGCAGAGCCATGATAAATAAAAGCAGCCCCTTCGCCTGCTTCGCCATTTGAATAGCCAGGCGCGCCAATGATGATATCACTATATCCATCTCCATTTATATCGCCGGCGGTGTTCACGGAACTTCCAAATAGAGCACCCACACTATTGTTTTCAAGCAAAGCTGCCGGTGTGGTACTAATGCCGGTGGCTGAACCGTTATGGATGAAAACGGCTCCTTCGTTTGCTTGACCGTTGTCGTAAGTATTAGCGCCCAATAATATATCGCTGTAACCATCACCATTGATATCACCCGCAGAGCTAACCGAAAATCCCAATTGAGCATTAGCCTTATTACTTTCAATGCTCGTATTTGCCGTGGTGCTCAAGGGGTCAATTGTAATTGGGTAAACTGCATTGGCAGTGTTTACATTGATAGAAATAGTTTGGTTTTCTACACTGAAAAATGCTTCTAGTTGTGTATTTGTTGCGTCCCAAACTTTTAAATCGTTGTAGGTTAATTTTTTACTGAGACCATTGGCTTCTTCTATTGCAAATTGAATTTCCCTTTCATGTACTTTGTTTAGATACCAACCATTGTTCACTTTCAGTTTAACTGACACAATCTGGCTATTAGTTGAGGGAGCTTTTTCAATAATGAAATTTTGACGCACACCGTCTTCGTTATTGATGTATTGAGTAGTTAAGAAGTTGTTTTGTAACAGTAACTCATTTTTATCAGTTACTGAGATGCTTTTGGAATTGGGTTTGTAAAAAAGTTCATTGTTTACAAATAGGCCCTCGAGGCTAAGCGTTAAACGCCATTTTTCTGAGCTATCCAATCTTGGTTCAAGGGTAAGTTCTTTGTCGGAAAAGAAGGCTCTTAGGTTTTGGTTTCGATTGGGTGCCGAGTAGGAGTTGGACTTAGCTATTTGTTTTATCTCGTATTCTTTTAATGAAAGTTCCTTAACTGCTTTTTTATACCAGTCTGTTTTTTTCAAACTGTTCGTATCTGTTTGTGAAAGGTCAGCTGTTGTTGTAATACCACTATTGAGGTAGAAATTTTTAGTGTGTTGGCTCTTTGCGTTTGAAGTAACGCCTGCATTCTGTTCCTTTTTTGTAGCGTAAAAGTGGATAGTGAATATGATTAGTGCAAACCAATAAAGGTTTTTGACGAACCCATATTTCGGAGAATTAGTTTTAGTGCTCAAGATGTTGATTGGTGTCTTCTTTTATGGAGATTGGATTTCTTTTCGAAAAGCACCGACTCCTGCCAAACAACACATTATTGAAGATACATATTTGATTCTGTTTAAATATAATTTTTTTGAACTGAAAACCGAGTTGGTCATGATATTGAGAAAATGCTAGTTTGTTGAAAATAAACAAGATGGATATGAGTATTTGACAAGAATGAACACAATTTTGATTGATGTCAATTATACGCTGGCGACGTTTTTGACAACGTTTGTTAATAAAAGACTGCTACATCTGGTATCGATTGCGTTAAATAATAGAGTGATTTAAAGAGAGTTTCAATATGCAATATTCGTAGACGTTAGAAAGGAATGAGAATATTTGATTAACTTCAGGAAGCAACTAACTCATGGAGAGACTCCCATTTATACCTGATTATATTTACAAGCGATCTGCAATTCACGACCAATACGGCGGGAATAGACAGTCGGGTATTTCACCTTGTGGTAATGCACCCTATATTTTCATTTTTTCTGGAAGGACCGGTGAGCAATTTGGCTATAAAGATGGATGGGATAATGAAGACATCTTTAGTTATACCGGGGAGGGGCAAGAGGGAGATATGAAATTAACGAAAGGAAATTTGGCGCTTAAGGATCATGTTAAAAATGGAAAACGTGTTTTCTTGTTTCAATATCAAAGTAAAGGGTTTGTAAAGTTTGTTACAGAGCTAGAATTTTTTGATGTTGACAGCTTTAGTACGCTGGATAAAAATGAAACATACAGGGTGGGTCTGAAATTCTTTTTTAAGAGGAAGGGTGCATATATACCTGTAACACTAGATCAGATCAATCAATACCAAATTCAGGAAGGCATTGTAGATTATGGAGGTTTGCTGGTTCCTTCGGTTACGGAGAGATCAGGCTTAGTTACATCTCGTGTAGGACAAGGTGCATATCGAAAAAGGGTTATCTACCGATGGAAGTATCAGTGTGCGGTTACTAAGTTTGATCGCTTAGAAGTTTTAATCGCATCTCATATTGTTCCTTGGGCCAAAGCCAGTAATGAAGAAAGGTTGGATGTTAACAATGGCCTGCTCCTTTCACCAACATATGATGCTTTGTTTGATAAACACTTGATTACATTTGATCGTGCCGGAAAGATAGTGTTATCAAACAAGATCGAAACTTCGGCATTTGAAAAAATTGGTGTAACGGGTAAGGAGCGAATAGAAGGGCTTAGTACGTATAACTTTTCCTACTTAGAACGGCACAATGAACTGTTTGCGATTTAG
>DGDD01000218.1 GCA_002385265.1 Chitinophagaceae bacterium UBA3961 | reverse complement strand
CGAATCACCAAACCGTCGTTTTGCGGATTCAGGCCAATATTGGAAGCGATGATAGAACGCTCAATTGGTTGGAGCATGTTTTTCTCCCAAGGCTGAATTACCAGCGTACGCGCATCGGCAACGGTAATATTACCAACTTGGCTGATAGGCGTAGGATTGCCGTAGTAATCTACCACAATACCATCGATGATTCCCGGAGTTGCTTTACCGGCGCGCACTTTGGCCAATTCAGACTCTAAGTGCACGATCGCTTTTTGCATGAGATCAGTTGTTGTGGACTCGATCTTTCTTAAATCTTCTGACATATCTCTATTTATTAAAATGGGTACAAACCTACATCAATAAAAAAACCGGACAAAGCCGGCTTTCAATTTTTTATTAAATGAGTTCTTAATTCTTTTGTTCCAATATCGAATTGTCTGTAATGGAAACCATTCTTGCCTGTCGAATGGTAGCTTTTTGCTGCGAAGGTCGAACATAGATTCTGCTGTTCTTCTTGCGACTGTAATACAGCACTGCAATAGCGCTAAAGAACACCCCTACAATGCCGGAAATAAGCAAGGTAGAGCCCACTGAACGGAGCAAATAAACAGCAACAATTACTGCAATATTGGCGCTTACCAAAGTAAGTGTAATGGCACGGTGGTTCATTCCCATATCGAGCATCAAGTGATGCACGTGGTTACGATCGGGGCTGAACGGCGATCTGCGGTTGAAAATACGAATCGCAAACACGCGCAAAGTGTCGAGCAAAGGAATCATCAAAATGGAGAACCCTATTGCCGGAGCTGCCGTAACCGGAACGATACTCGTATTTTGATCGGCCAAACTGATGAATTTGATGACCAAAATGGCCGAGACCAGCCCTATCAGCATGGACCCCGTATCTCCCATGAAGATCTTGGCCGGCTGATAGTTGAAGATCAAAAAGGCCGAAATGCTGCCTGCCAGAGCGAATGACAACACCGAAAAGGCGAGCATATTGGCTTGTAAAAAATAAACCCCTAAGAATGAAGTTACCATCAGGCCTAAGCTGCCTGCCAAACCATCAACCCCATCAATCAGATTAAATGAGTTGATAATCACTAATATGGTGAAATAAGTTAATAAGAGACTGAAAGTTTCGGGAATTTGGCCTTCGAAACCAAAAACGCCGTGCATACTTTTAATTTGAATGCCTCCTTTATAAACAATGAGGAAAGCCGCCAGCACCTGGCCAATGAATTTCTTAACGGGTGAAATAACGAGAATGTCGTCTTTTAAACCTAGAAAGAAAATAACAAATGCGGAGGCTAGAAAGTATTGAAATTCAACGGCTACGTGGAATTGAACCGCCATTAGACATGCGATTACAAAGCCGGCGAATATTCCGAGACCACCCAATGAAGGGATGGGGGTTTGGTGAACTTTACGCTCATCCGGAATATCGAACAACTTCTTTTTTTCTGCAACTGTAATGATTACCGGTATGGCTAAAAAGGTTATCGTAAAGGATATGGCCACAGAGAGTAATACATCGAATACGTTTAGCATTAGCTACGTTTTGATTCTTTAATGGATCTACGTGCTACTAATCCAACCAGTTGGGTGCCGTCACCCTTGAACTGAGTGCAAATTAATGCAAGTATATTGAATAACAACATTTAGCACCACTTTATTGTGATATTAAGTGTTTATGACCCGAGCCGTTCCAAAAAGTTTAATGTTCTGTTCCCGTGGCTAAACAAATTCCTGTAGTTTTGCGCCCACAACTATATTTTATGCCCAGTTTACAGGATGTTGCTACTCAATTAAGACGTGATATTGTTCGCATGGTTCATGGTTCTGCCAGCGGTCACCCCGGAGGTTCTTTGGGATGTGCCGATTATTTCGCGGCCCTCTATTTTAAAGTGATGAAACACAACCCTAGCTTCAATATGGACGCTACCGGTGAAGATGTGTTCGTACTTTCCAATGGTCACATTTCACCCGTTTATTATGCAACTTTGGCCCGCGCCGGTTATTTCGATGTAAAAGAATTGGGCACCTTCCGTAAACTGAATACCCGCCTCCAAGGCCACCCCACTACCCACGAACACCTTCCGGGCGTTCGAATTGCCTCCGGTTCTTTGGGACAAGGCATGAGCGTAGCCATCGGTGCCGCACTTACCAAAAAGCTCAATAAAGAAAATACAACAGTTTTCTCTTTACATGGCGACGGCGAATTGCAAGAAGGTCAAATTTGGGAAGCCGCCATGTTCGCTGCTCACCATAAACTAGACAACCTTATTTCAACTGTTGACTGGAACGGTCAGCAAATTGACGGCCCTACCGATAAAGTAATGAGTCTCGGCGATTTAGGTGCCAAATTCGCAGCTTTCGGCTGGGAAGTAATGGTGTTGGAAAATGGAAACGTAGCAGATGAAGTGGCTGCCGCATTAGAGAAAGCAAAAACCTTCGCCGGAAAAGGCAAACCCATCGTTATTTTGATGAAAACAGAAATGGGTAAAGGCATCGATTTCATGGAAGGAAGCCACGAATGGCATGGTATTGCTCCTAACGATGAACAGTTGGCCAAAGCCTTGGCGCAATTACCGGAAACCTTGGGAGACTACTAGTTTAGTTTCGCGGAATAACTTCGTTTGTAAAATATCAGGCGATGAACTTGTATTGAAAGAGCAACGACTCTGTAGTGCAGGTTCATCGCTTTTTTAATGCATCGGCATCCTAATTCATAAACCGAAGCACAGACAAATGAATTAGGATTTCAATTCAATGGCTTGCAAACTAGCCTTTCGAGCCGGGAACCAAGAAGCCAATACGGTTACGATCACTACCGTTACTGCTATCAAACTGGTATCGAACAGGTGAACAGAAACCGGATAATGATCGAGCAGAAACGTACCGCCTTGTATTTTGATGAGATGGAATTTTTGTTGCACAAAACAGATTCCAATGCCGAGGATTAATCCGGCTATTACTCCAATACCCCCTAATACTAACCCTTCACTTAAAAAAGTTCTTTGTATCCAGCCTTGTGATGCTCCAAATGACTTCAGCACTTGTATGTCTTTTTGCTTCTCCATTACCAACATGGTAAGTGCACCAACCATCGTGAAAGCAGCTACAATCAACATAAGCGTCATTAATCCATACCCTGCCCACTTCTCCATTTGCATAACGCGGTAGAGGCTTTTGTTTTGTTCGTAGCGAGTTTCCACTAATACTTCTTTACCAAAAATGGATTGTAGTTCTTTTTTTGCTGATTCAAGATCCTTGCTTTTCTGAACCGCCAATTCAATAGCCCCGTATTCATTGGGCTTCATTTTCAGCAAGTTTTGCATCAATCCAATATTCGTGAGTGCGTACTTGCTGTCGATATCTTGCTGGATAAAGAAAGTACCGGCACCTTGTATGTTCTCGGCTGAAAATGATTGATAGGGATCGATCTCACTAACGGGAACGCCACGTCGAAATAGATATACAGTGAGCGGATATATACTTCTTTCAACATCTGCCGCTACTGCGTGCTCAATACCACTTCCCAATACTATGGCGGGTTGGTCAGTGCTACCTAAAAAATACTTTCCTCGGATGATTTTCGCCGGAATATCGGTTACTAACTGATATGAATCTTCGACTCCCTTTAAAAACACAATGGTTTGCAAATCCTGATTCTGTAACAACGCTTTTTCTTCAATTATACGGCTAGCAGCTTTCAACCCTTTTATTTTTTGCACGCGTTGCCATTGTGCATCGGAAACAAAAATCACTTTTCCGTTGGCCGGTACTACCCGAAGGTCGGCGTAGAATGAAGCGTAGAGCTCTTTCACCAAACCTTCGAATCCATTGAAAACACTCATCATGATTACAAAAGCGGCCGTAATAATTGCGATGGCCACTACACTCACCCAGGCAATCACATTAATTGCTTGTGTGGTTTTCTTTGCTTTAAAGTAGCGCCAGGCAAATAGAAAATTCAAGGAAGAAATGTTTAAAATGATTAGGCCTCGTCGGTCTTCTTGCCCTCGTCCTTTTTAATTTGTTGGAGCAGGTTTTCTATTTTGAATACTTGGTCCAATGTATCGTCGTGGTAATAACGAATCTCGGGCATTCTTCTGAGCTGTTTAGCAACGCGCGCCGTTAACTCTTTTTTGATTTCCCAACCGCGATCCTCGATCTTTTTCATGGTGATTTTCGGATCGGCCACTTGAAACAAGCTAATGTAAATTCGAGCCTCCAATAAATCGGGGGTTACTTTCACTCCCGAAATGGAAACCATGCCACCATCCATCATGGTGAGTCCCAATCGCTGAAAAATGGCATTCATCTCTTCTTGGATCAATCCCGCTACTTGTTTCTGTCTTTTCCCTTCTTGCATCTCTTTAACTATTTAATCGCTGTAAAATTACTTACTTTGCATGGTTTAAATTTAGACATGAAGCGATTTTCGACGATTTTAAGGTATTTATCCGATCAAAAAGGCAAAATAGGCCTCTATTTCATCTTTATATTCCTATCAATTTGTTTCTCAGTTGTTTCTTTAGCCGGTATAGGACCCTTTCTCCAAATGCTGTTTAAAGATGCACCTCCACCAACCGTACCACCTGTACTTGAGTTTTCCTCTGAGTCGGTTGGAAAATATATCAATTACGAATTAGGACAGTTGATTCTTACACATGGAAAAGGCGCAGCTTTAGCCTTCGTTTGTTTATTGGTAGTGGGAGCAATTCTGCTAAAGAACGTATTTGTGTACTTGAGCTATCGTGTAATGGCCCCCATTCGAAACCACGTAATGACTCGTTTGAGAGCAGGTTTGTATGGCAAGATTCTGGAACTTCCTATTGGTTTCTTCACTGAACAACGCAAAGGTGATATCATTAGCAGAATGAGCAATGATATGAACGAAATTGAGTGGAGTGTGATTGGAACTTTGGAAGGATTGATTCGTGAACCACTCACTATTCTTGTGTTTTTGGGAACCTTGATATTTCTTAGCCCTTATCTTACTTTAATTGTATTGGTACTGTTACCAATTGCAGGACTTATCATTGGTCGCTTAAGCAAATCTCTTCGCAAAGATTCCGGCAAAGCACAGCACGAGCAAGGAAATTTGATGAGTATTTTGGAAGAAACTTTGAGTGGATTGCGTATCATCAAAGCCTTTAATGCAGAGCGTAAAATTGGCGATCAGTTCTATAGCACCAATACGCGATTGAATAATTTGAGAAATCAAATTGCTTTCCGAAGAGACATGGCTTCTCCTGTTTCAGAAGTGTTAGGTGTATTGGTATTGTGTACCATTCTTTGGTGGGGAGGCTCACTGGTATTGAACCATGAAATTGGATTGTTGCCTGAAAGCTTTATCACCTATATCATTGTATTTTCTCAAATCATCAACCCGGCCAAATCATTGTCTACAGCCTTCTACAATGCCCAACGCGGAAGCGCCGCCATTGAACGCATTGAAGAAGTATTGAAAGCACCTATTGCAGTAAAAGAAGCTGAAAACCCTCTTAGCTTGAATGAGTTCAAAGAAGCCATCGAGTTCAAGAACCTCACCTTTAAATACGAAGACCAAACCATTCTCGACAATATCAACTTGCGCATTGAAAAAGGGAAAACTGTTGCCCTTGTAGGTGCTTCCGGTGCAGGAAAATCAACCTTGGCAGATCTGGTACCACGCTTTCACGATGCTGCAGAAGGAGAATTGTTGATCGATGGAGTAGACATCAAAAAATATTCTCTCGAATCGCTTCGTAAACACATGGGCATCGTTACCCAAGAGCCCATTCTCTTCAATGATACCATCGCGGCGAATATTGCACTGGGTGTTCCCGATGCAAAGCTTGATGCAATTGAAGCAGCCGCTAAAGTGGCCAATGCACATAATTTCATTGTGAAAAAAGAAGATGGGTACGAAACCAATATTGGCGACCGTGGAATGAAATTAAGTGGAGGTGAACGTCAGCGTGTAACCATTGCCCGCGCCTTACTTAAGAACCCTCCGATTCTAATCTTAGACGAAGCCACTTCTTCACTAGATACCGAAAGTGAAAAATTGGTGCAAGATGCCATCAATACCATGATGCAGAACAGAACCAGTATTGTAATTGCGCACCGACTAAGCACCATTCGTCATGCCGATGAAATCATCGTTCTTCAAAAAGGAAAAATTGTAGAAAGAGGCAATCACGAATCCTTATTGGCACAAAGTGGTGTTTACAAAAGACTGATCGAGATGCAAGAAGTAAAATAACTTTTGTTAACGAACTAGCTCAGTCTCAGTCGTTTTAGAGTAAAACTACCCAATACCATTAGTATTTTCTGCAAAAAAATACTTAGAAAAGTTTGTTGGTATCGCCTTCGGGAATTAGTTTAGCACCGCACCATTTGACTCAACTATGAATTTTTCTGTACTCATGAGAACCACGGTTCTCAGTGTAGGTTTATTGACCTTATCTAAAGCTGCTTTATCACAAAACGGCTCTCTGCATTTCGACGGGAATGGACGATACGTTCATTTTACCCAGAATCCCATTGCACAATTATCGGGCGACCATACCATCGAAACTTGGTTCTATTTCCAAGGCGGTGGACCATGGCAACGTATTATAGGCTTCGGTAACAGCGATATCTACATTGCACTCATGCCTAATATTGCCGGCGGAGGTATATGGTATGCGATTTCGAATACCACGGAATCGCAACAGCAGCTCTTGGCAACCTCTACGCCCCTCCAAACAAATATGTGGCATCATATCGCCATCACGGTAGAACATGCAACCCATACCGGGAAAATGTATCTAAATGGAAGTTTGATTGCTACCAATACGAGCATGACATTGCGTCCTTCGCAATTAACGAGTTTGTATAATTTCCGTTTTGGACGCTCTAACTTCTTAGGTGATCCATTCTTCCATGGATACATCGATCAAATTCGCTTCTCAACAACCGTGCGATACCACAGCAATTTCACGCCTTCAAAAGGGGACCTTGCTTTGGACCATCACACATCTGCCCTTTGGTTGTTCAATGAAGGAAGTGGTCAAACGCTTCACGACGCTAGCCCCAATCATTTCGATGGCATTATCGGAAGCACCGGCGCAGCAGATTCAGAAGACCCCACTTGGTCTTTCTTCTCAGCGCTGCCCATCAAGTTTCAAGACTTCACTGTTCATAAGAAATCGGGATCACATTCAATTAAATGGTCTACTTCCAAAATTGACAATGATGCGAAATTCATTGTTGAAAGAAGCGATGACCGCCAAGCCTTTACTCCCATTCATACCGAACATGTAAAGGAGAATCAACTTCAAACGAATTTTGAAATTGCAGATCACCGCGCCACCGGGTCAACGGTTTATTACCGAATCAAATTGGTAGAACCCGCAGGCGAGCATTATTCAAAAGTGATTGCTATCAGAAATCAGTCAACTGAAGACTTCAAAGTATTCCCAAGCCATACTACAGGCACACTTTACATTAATACCAGCATTCCTACTCAATTCACGATTGTAGACTTGAATGGTAAAATTGTAAAGCAATTCAATGCAAATGGCAATACTTCGATTGATGTTTCGGTGTTAACTCCGGGCATCTATCACATCCAAAATGGAAGTGGCAAAACCACCAGTTTTGTAAAACAGTAAGCTTTCTACCGACTATACCATGGGTTTAGACTGATTTCCATCAGTTTAAACCCTTTTTCATTTCCTCTTACCACTCTTCTAAACAACAGAAGTTCGGTGTCATTTTTTTGTACATTCATGCCTCAATTTATTCGAACATGAGAAAAATGACCCTTCCAGCATTGGTGATCGGGCTCAGCCTTCTGAGTACCCTCAACACCTATGCACAGAAAAAAGCATTCACCTATGAACAATTGTTCAAAGGCGCCGCTACCAACATCAACCAACCCCTTCCTGCAATTACCGGTTGGGTAGACGACACACACTACATTGAAAGAAGAAAGGATGAAGCCGATGGAAAACAAAAGCTTTACAGCATTGATGTAAAAACAGGCACAGCAGTTTTGTATACTGCCCCTGCTACAGAAACGGCAGCACCTCCGGCTCCTTCGCTTACTATCAAAGACGCTAGAAACATCACTTACTCGCCCGATAAAAACTGGGCAGCTTATACAAAAACTGATAACAACCTTTACATCTATGATGTGGCGGCTAAAAAAGAGTCAGCCGTTACTACTGACGGAAGTGCTACCATATTAAATGGTTATGCTTCTTGGGTGTATTATGAAGAAATTTTAGGAAGAGGAAGTCGCTATAAAGCATTTTGGTGGAGTCCCGATAGCAAGCAATTGGCCTTTATCCGTTTTGATGATGCCAATGTGCCTGTGTTTCCGATTTACTGGAGTGATGGTCAGCACGGATATTTGGAAAACGAGCGCTACCCCAAACCCGGAGACAAAAATCCCGAAGTAAAAATTGGAGTGGTATCAGTAGCGGATGCTACCAAAACTACTTGGGCTGACTTCAATCAAAAAGAGGATCAATACTTCGGCGCACCTTATTGGACCTTAGACAGCAAGTTATGGGTACAATGGATGAACCGTGGTCAGGACCAACTCATCATTTATCAAATTGACCAAGCAGGTGGCAAAACACCTATTTATAAGGAAGAACAAAAAACCTGGATCGATTTGGATGAAGCAAGCAGAATAGAGTTTCTAACTGCTAGCAAGCAATTCGTCTTAAAAAGCGACAAGGATGGTTGGGAAAACCTTTACCTCTATCAAAATGATGGCAAGTTGGTGAATCAAATCACTACCGGAAATTTCTGGGGAACTTCTATTTATAAAATTGATGAGAAGGCCAAAGTAATTTACTTCCGTGCAAGAAAAGAAAACTCAGCTCGCTTCGATTTCTATAAGATCAATTTAAATGGAACCGGGCTAACACGTTTATCATTTGGTGATTATTCGCACGACCAGGTAAACCTTTCACCTAATGGAAAATACTTCATTACTACCTATTCAAATGTAAGCACACCGCCAACTATGGCCTTAGTAGATGCCAAAGGAAAAGTGGTAAGAGAATTAGGCAAAGGAGTAACCGCTACCATCAATGAGTATGAAATTCCGAAAACGGAATTGGTTCGTGTGAAATCAACCGATGGATTGTTTGATCTACCTGTTTTAATTACCTACCCAACCAATTTTGACCCTAACAAGAAGTATCCTGTTTTGGTAAGCATCTATGGCGGACCAAACGCAGGTACCGTTTACGATCGTTGGAGAGGAGTAGGTGGCGCAACACAATGGTGGGCTCAAGAAGGAATGATTCAAGTTGCTTTCGATAATAGAAGCAGCGGTCATTTCGGCAAAGTTGGATTGAATTATATCCACCGCATTTTGGGTAAGTATGAAATCGAAGACTATATGGCTTGCGGAAATTGGCTAAAACAACAGCCATGGGTAGACGGCACTAAACTCGCGATTACCGGCGGTAGTTTCGGTGGTTATATGACCTGTATGGCGCTTACCTACGGTGCTTCTGTGTTCACACACGGTATTGCCAATGCGTCTGTTACCGATTGGCAATTGTACGATACACATTACACAGAGCGCTTCATGGACACACCGGGCGAAAACGCTGAAGGTTACAAAGTAACGGCGGTTAATACCTACGCAGATAAATATGTTGGATTGCTAAGAATAGTTCATGGCACTTCCGACGACAACGTACACATGCAGAACAGCATTCAATTCATCAACAAATTGGAGGAATTGAGAAAGCATTTTGAATTCATGTTGTATCCGGGAGAACGCCACGGTATTGGTGGAAACAGCCAAAACAAAGCACAGCATATTAGAATGGAAACCTATTCTTTTATCTATCAGAACTTACTCGGCAAAACAATGCCGGCTCAGTTCACACAACGATAATGGAACTAAAGCAGAAAAAAACCGCCTGAAATTCAGGCGGTTTTTTTTATTGAACTGTGTCTTGAAGTAGAATCAATTGAGAGCCCTGACCGGTAACGGCACCGCTGGTGCCAACTGCAATCAATGTATAGAATTTTCCAGCCGTAAGCGTAGCAGCAGAAAGCGTTGCTTCAGAGTTCAATACTCCGGAATTCTTCAAATCGAAATTTACTGTTCCTGCATTCACTTCTATAAAGCCTCCTCCAATGGTTTTGTAATCATTGAAAGTTCTGCCGGAGAACAGTGGATTACTTCCTAAATACAAGTCGTAGGCACCTCCGTTACTGATCAAATGAAAAAAGCGAATTTTGGCTTTTCCTGATGCGGGGGCTACATATTCGTCGCTCACTAATCCGGCTTTGATCTTACTGGTAGAATCATTCATGATCAACGTATAGTAGGCATTCTCTGAAGTAACAATGGAGCCCTTAACCAAATAGGCCGTAGTGCCTGTAGCGTTCAATCTAAAATTGAATCCACCTGCATCTACCGCGGTATAATTACTATAGGCACCGAATTGGGTGTTGGAATTCAGTTTTGTGCCCGTTTCAGTATACAAATCAACGGGAGGCGCATCCACTGATGCATTCAAAATTTTTACATAGCCCTTTGGTCCGTCACTGATGCCGGTGTTAGCGTTCTTCAAACATGAAGACAGCAGCAAGCCTGCAACAAAAGTCAGCAGCAATCCAATGTTCTTTTTCATAGTAATTGATTGTATCGTTTGGTTTTAACCTAAAAATCCATTTTACACGCTTCAAAATTCAACGGGATCTTATCCACTCAAAGTTATCAGATCAACAATGCGAGTCAAGACACCTGCATGTACGAAGATTCCCAGTTGAAAGTAAGGGTGTTACATAAAAAAAGCCGGGGCACAGTGTTTGTGCTCCGGCTGGTTATTTGACTTCTGGAACTATTTGTTCATCATTTGCTTTGCTTCAATGCTCAAAGTAGCATGAGGCACAGCTCTTAAACGTGCTTTGTCGATCAACTTTCCGGTAACGCGGCAGATACCGTAGGTTTTATTCTCGATGCGCATCAATGCTTTTTCGAGGTGATCGATGTAAGTGATTTGGCGACTGGCCATTTGAGCCAATTGTTCGCGCTCCATGCTCATACTTCCGTCTTCCATGGTCATGTAACGATTTTCAGTTTCGTCACCACCCATTTCATCTTTACGGGTAATCAAGCCTTGGAGGTAAGCCAATTCTTTCTTTGCTTGATCCAATTTCTTTTGGATCAATTCACGGAATTCTTGTAAATCACTATCACTGTATCTCATGGTGGGTCCGGTTTGCACGTTTTCAGGTTGATCTAATACGGATTTGGTAAAATTAGGCTCGTATTTTCTAGCACTTTTGGTGCTTAGTTCAGGAATCACCACATTCACCGGTTTAGAAGGCTCGGGCTTCTTTTTGCTAGGCGGTGGTGGTGGAACGGACACTAATTTTTGTTCCGGAGTTTTTTCCGGTGCTTTAGGTTCAGGTTTAACTTCTGCAGCCTTGGCAACGGGCTTTTTGGGCTCTGGCTTTTTCGGCTCAGGCTTCTTCACCTCTACTTTTTTAGGAGCGGGGGCTGCTTTTGCAATCGGTTTAGCAGGAGCTGCAGGCTTTGCTTTGGCTGGAGCTGCTTTCGCAGGTGCTGCCTTAGCAGGTGCCGGTTTTGCTTTCGCCGCAGGCGCCGCTTTTTTCGGAGCTGCCTTCTTAGGGGCTGCTTTTTTTGCAGGTGCCGCACTCTTCGCCGGTTTAGCTGCTGCTTTTTTCTTGGTGGCCATATATTAGGCTTTTTTAGTAACGAATACTTTTAATGGAATCTCATTTACTTCAATTTCAGTGCCATCGGGTAATTCGGATACTATTTCCAGCGAATCTGCCAGAATTTCGGCGCAAATATAGGCATTAAATTGAGCTACGGATGATCGTAAATTTTCGTTGTCAGTAACTTTTACTAAGATCCTGTCTGTCAATTCAAAACCCGAATCTTTACGGATTTTCTGTATACGGTTCACCAATTCTCTGGCATTACCCTCTTGCTCTAATTCCGGGGTTACTGTAACGTCCAAAGCAACTGTCAGTCTGTCTTTGGTGGCTACCATCCAGCCCGGAATATCTTCGCTACTGATCTCTACCTCATGGATTTGTAATATTAAGGGTTCGTTATCAATTAACAATGAAACAGACCCCTCTTTTTCCAACCCCGAAATCTGCTCTTGTGTAAAACCTGTGAGTAATGAAGCAACTGCTTTCATCTTGGCCCCCAGTTTCTTACCCAAGGCAATATAATTAGGCTTGATCTTCTTTTTAATAAATCCTGTATCCTCCACCAAGTACTGAATCTCCTTCACATTTACCTCTGCTTTTACCAAATCTTCAATTTTCTCCAATTGCGACTTCATGGCAGGATCGAGCACCGGAATCAGCACTTTTTGAAGCGGTTGACGCACTTTAATGTTGACCTTCTTACGCAAACTCAATACCAAAGAAGAAGCATCTTGCGCCAATTGCATTCTTTCTTCCAAACTCTGATCAATTACCGCCTCATTTACTTTCGGATAATCGGCATGATGCACCGATTCTACCGTAAAGCGACCGGTAACGGCATTCAATTGACGGAATACCATATCACTGAAGAATGGAGCGATTGGAGCCATCAAACGAGTGATGGTTTCTACACATTCGTACAAAGTTTGATAAGCACAGATCTTATCGTGCTCATATTCTCCTTTCCAAAAACGACGACGGCACAAACGCACATACCAGTTACTCAAATGCTCGTCGAGGAAATCTTCGATAACACGTCCGGCCTGAGTAGGCTCGTAGTCATCCATAAAAGCTGTTGCCTTCTTGATCACCGTATTTAAAGAAGATAAGATCCAACGGTCAATTTCAGGGCGCTGTTCTAATGGAACATAGGCTTCTTTGAAAGCAAACTTGTCTACGTTCGCATAGAGTGAAAAGAACTGATACGTGTTATAGAGTGTACCAAAGAACTTACGTTGTACTTCTTTGATTCCTTCGATGTCGAATTTCAAGTTATCCCAAGGAGAAGCATTGGTGATCAAATACCAACGAGTAGCATCTGCACCATAAGTTTCAATGGTTTTGAATGGATCCACCACATTGCCCAAACGCTTACTCATTTTATTGCCATTCTTATCGAGTACCAATCCATTCGATACTACCGTTTTATATGCTACATCCTCATATACCAAAGAGGCTATGGCATGTAAAGTGTAGAACCAACCGCGTGTTTGGTCTACCCCTTCCGCAATGAAATCGGCAGGGAAATTCACACCAAAAGGAGCTTTGAATGGACGAGGATCGCCGGCTTTTACCTTGTCATAATCCAATCCCCACTGTGCATAAGGCATCGCCCCACTGTCGAACCAAACGTCGATCAGATCGGGAACACGACGCATTGGTCTGCCTTTCTCATCTACCAAGATGATTTCGTCTACATATGGTTTGTGCAAATCCAAAATTCCTTCATGGAGGTAGTGTTTGTTTACATCACCACCCAAAACTTGATTGGCCTTTCTGATTTGCTCATTCAATTCTTCTATGGTTCCGATACAGAGTATAGACCCACCCTCTTTCTCATCTACGTATTTGTTGTTGGCATCTACCGTTTTCCAAATTGGAAGCGGCGTACCCCAGAAACGGCTTCTGCTCAAGTTCCAATCCACCATGTTCTCCAACCAGTTTCCGAATCTTCCTTCTCCGGTAGACTTAGGTTTCCAGTTGATGGTTTTATTAAGCGTTACCATTTTATCTCTCAAGGCGGTGGTTCTAATAAACCACGCGTCGAGTGGATAATACAGAATAGGTTTATCGGTTCTCCAACAATGCGGATAATTGTGTTCGTATTTCTCTACTTTGAAAGCTCTGTTTTCTTTTTTGAGTTTTACAGAAATATCTACGTTCACATCTACATAAGCCTGTTCGTCTTTGTAGTTCTTCACGTATCTGCCGCTGAATTCACCCAAACCATTTACAAACTTTCCTT
Organism: Chitinophagaceae bacterium UBA3961; assembly: GCA_002385265.1. Classification (GTDB taxonomy): domain Bacteria; phylum Bacteroidota; class Bacteroidia; order Chitinophagales; family Chitinophagaceae; genus Endoryza; species Endoryza foliicola. The sequence goes on along the minus strand of DGDD01000218.1, from coordinate 3,503 downwards.
CACGGTCAACCAATGTAAGAATACCAATATTGAATTTCTTACCCACTTTGTAGTCATCGGCACCAAAAGCAGGAGCTGTATGAACAATACCGGTACCGTCTTCTGTGGTAACGAAATCGCCACCAATTACCTTAAATGGATCTGCACCAGGAGTGATGTTTTGAATCGCCTCTAAGCTATTGGCTTCAAAAGGAAGCAATTGCTCATAATAAGCGCCTTCGATCATTGATCCTTTGAACGCCGTTTTCACGGTCCAAGGAATAATTTTATCTCCACCCTTGTACTCTTCAAAAGATGCATCTCTTCCTTCTTGTTTGAAATACTTACCTAATAAGGCTTCTGCCAATACCACGTGAACAGGTAAGTAAGTATAGGGATTGAAGGTTTTCACCAATACATAATCGATGTTTGGACCAACCGTTAAACCGAGGTTGGAGGGAAGGGTCCAAGGAGTAGTGGTCCAAGCCATAAAAAACAACTCCTCATCGCCTGCTGCCTCAAAAAGGAAATTGGTTTTTTCTCCTTTTACGGCTTTGAACATGGCCACCGCACTGGTATCCTTTACATCTTTGTAGGTTCCGGGCTGGTTCAATTCGTGAGAGCTTAATCCGGTACCTGCTGCAGGTGAATAGGGTTGAATGCTTACGCTTTCGTACAACAAGCCCTTTTTATAGAGTTGTTGCAACAACCACCATAGGGTTTCAATGTAAGAATTTTCGAAAGTGATGTAGGGATCATCGAGGTCTACCCAATAACCCATTTTACGAGTGAGGTCATCCCACTTGTCTTTATAGCGAAGTACTGCCTCTCTACATTTTTGGTTGTATTCTTCTACAGTGATCTTTACTCCAATATCTTCTTTAGTGATCCCCAATTCTTTTTCTACACCCAGTTCAATTGGTAAACCGTGTGTATCCCAACCGCCTTTTCTGTTCACTTGAAAACCTTGCATGGTTTTATAGCGACAAACCATGTCCTTCAACGTACGGGAAATAACGTGGTGAATACCGGGCATACCGTTGGCACTTGGAGGTCCTTCGAAAAACACGAAGTGGGGGGCTCCTTCTCGTAAACTCACACTTTTTTCAAAAGCTTGGTGTTCCTGCCATTTAGCAAGAATTTCCTGCTCCATGGCAGGCAAATTGAGCTGCGAAAACTCACGATAACTTGAAGTCATATTGATGATCCTTTCCGGATTTTAATAAGGACCGCGAAGGTACTGAAAAAGCCTCGTAAAAGCCGCCACGGATGGGCATTTATTAGGAGGTGCCGGGCCAAAAATGTATCTTTAAGGCGCTGTTATGAGAATTTTCCGCCTATTATCCATGATTTTGGCTTTATCAGGCGCCCCCTTCTTGGGTTTTGGAGCGGTCTTCACGGTCACCAACACCAATAATGCGGGCCCCGGATCACTTCGGGATGCGATCGAACAAGCAAATGCCAATGGCACTTTAACCACCGATTTTATCAATTTTAACCTCCCTTCCAATAGAGGTCCAGCCCAAATTACGGTTCCTTTTGCCCAACCCTTGCCCATTGTGAGTTCCAATATAGTAATCGACGGAACTTCAAACCCCGGAGCAGCCCTCGGCGTAACAGGCGCAAAAGTGATCATTGCATTCGAAGGACTTTATGGTGGAGGCGGCACCCTTACACTACTCGATCTTTCCGGAGCTTCCAATGTGAGCATTTTCGGAATCTATTTTAAAGCAGCAGTGCTCGACCGCGTCACCAATCTCCCCTACTCCCCCATTCAAGGACTGTACATTTCACAGTCTTCAAACATCGTTATAGGTGAAGCCTTTAAAGGAAATGTTTTCACCGGATTTACCCGCGCCGTTTTTAGCGAAATCAATGCACGATTTAGTTATTCTCAAAACGTGAAAGTGCAGGCCAACTTTTTTGGAATTGATACCGATGGAAAGAGCATTCAATCTACCGGACGCGTGGCAGTTCCAACTGCAAATGGATTGGGTGTGATCCTTGATCAAACCCAAGGTGTAGTAGTGGGGGGACCAAACCGCGAAGACAAAAACTATTTCAACTCCAACATTACCGATATTCAAGTAAGCGGTGAATTCGTATCGGGTATAGATGGAGGCGTTACTATCGACAATAACTACTTCGGTGTCGACTATTTTGATCAATACCTCGACATTGCAACCGGCACCGCAATAAACATCAGCAAAGTGAATTCATGGAGAAGAGGATTCCCGCCGGTGAAAATCACGAATAATTATATCGGAGGTCGGCAACGTGCATTTGGAATTGTCCTCAATTCCCTTCTCACCAAGTTCTTCATACAAAACAATCAAATAGGATTCGATGATAATGGAGTGGCTCCAAGAAACAGCAATTATGGAACGGCCATTCTCTTGTACGATTGTAAAACGGGATTGATTGGTGATCCTACCGATTTGAAACTGGGCAATTCAATCCGTCATTGGAATGAAGGAGCCATAACAAGCAATTCCTGCGGCGATATTGCGATTCAACACAACAGCACTTTTTGTAATTCGAAGCGCGCCATCAAAATCCTCAATTGGAATGTTCTCAACAATGGCTTGAAACAACCTTTTGTTACCATCAACCAATTGAATGTATTGTTTGGAATTGTATCAGGCACTTCACTACCCAATGCAACCATAGAATTGTTTTACGATGATGAGTGCCCCGGCTGCGAAGGCAAAACTTATTTTGCAACGGTTCAAGCAAACGCGCTGGGACAATGGCGTTACAATGGACCCCTTGCCAGAGAAAATGTAATTGCAACAGCTACTTCAACAGGCATCAGCACATCAGAATATTCTATGCCGGAAGTGAACGGAGCCGGAGTGGTGATAAACCCTATTCGTTGTTTGGGTGATCTAGGAAGCATCTGTGGGTTGAACATCATCAGCGGCACCCGTTGGCGCTGGGAAGATCAATCAGGTGCAATTGTGGGAACAGATACTTGCTTGAAAAATGTTGGTCCGGGCGATTATTATTTGAAGCTCTCGATAGGAAATGAAACTTGCGAAGAGTCTTTCAAATTCACCATTGCCGACCAAACACTTTCCATTGACTCAACCACCAATGGCGTTCGATTAACGCATACCCGTTGTGCGAAACCTACGGGTCGCATTACCGGTATGGTTCCCAAAAATGCTACACAAATTATCTGGGAAAATACGGCAGGCCAGGTAGTGGGTTCCGGTTCAGATTTAAACAATGTTGCAGCAGGTTCTTATAGAATGAGAATCAGCAATGGATTTTGTGAAGTTCGCTCCGATTACTACACTTTGTACGATGTGAGTCCGAAATTGGATACCTCCAAAATTGTGATCAATCCGGCGAGTTGTGATTTGAACAACGGAAGTATTCGAAACATTACAGCAACCGGAATGGACTTCTCTCAGATCAATTGGTTGGATGCAAACCGGGTTATAGTGGCCAATAGTTTCAATTTAAACAACCGTGTACCCGGCAGCTACAAACTAATTGTGTACGACCCTCAGTTGGGT
>DGDD01000296.1 GCA_002385265.1 Chitinophagaceae bacterium UBA3961 | reverse complement strand
TAATAATTAATAATTGAACAGCCAGAGTACAGGAGGGAGGATAGAGGAAATACAGAGAGGCTGCCAGCGCTGCGTTTCCGCTGCGACCGCTGCGCCGCTGCGGTAATGAAGCACTCCAAGTATTCAGTCTTTTCCCTTTACCGCAAAGAAACAAAGTACGCAACGGTTCGCAACGAAAAACTTAGCGAATCCTCTGCGCCCTCCGCGGTGAACCCAAAGCCTAAAGCCTAAAACCCTAAAGCCTAATACCTAACACCTAAAAATCCTATCTTCATCCCATGTACGAGCTTATCCTCAAAAATATCAGCCGATTTGTAACTCTCACACCCGAAGAAATTCAATACTTCACTTCAACCTTGAAAGAGAAGAAATTGAAAAAGCGACAGTTTCTGGTGCAAGAGGGCGATGTTTGTAGAAGCACCTACTTTGTAAACAAAGGATGTTTGCGTTCTTATTATACCGATAAAGACGGTGTTGAACACAATATCCAATTCTCAATAGAAGATTGGTGGGCTGGCGACATGGCCAGTTTCATCACCCAAAAACCTTCCAAAATAAGCGTGATTGCATTGGAAGACTCTGATCTTTTAGTACTCGACCGACAAGTTCAAGAAGATGTATTCGCGAAGATCCCCAAGTTCGAACGTTTCTTTAGAAACCTATTGCAAAATGCATTTGTGAGTGCACAAGAACGCATCTTGGCAAATTTGAGTGAAACTGCAGAAGAACGCTATTTGAATTTTCGAAAGAAATACCCTGAAATGGATCGTCGATTGCCGCAAAATCAAATCGCGTCTTTCTTGGGAGTTACTCCGGAGAGTTTGAGTAGAATTAGAAGGGCGATTAGTGAGAAGAGGGGGTAGGAGTTAGGTACACCGCAAAGAGCGCAGAGGATTCGCTAAGAATAGTTGTTTCGCATTCATCATCTTTTCCGTCTTCCAGACTCAACATTTTTCTTTTTCACCGCGGCGGCGCAGCGATCGCAACGTTTTCGCAGCGCCGGCAGTCTCTGTAAGTTTCAACTCCCCCTGCTCATCTCCCTTTTCTTTCTATGTATTTCCTCCCTTCCCGCAACGGCTATCGCCTGTCCCGTATCGTTCCTCACGGGATAGACTCCACTGCTTTTGCTTCGCAAAACTAGCCTCATCCCTCCCCCCTGTTCCTCTCCTTGTTCTTTCTATGTATTTCCTCTATCCTCGTCTCCTCTCATCCTCGTTCCTGTTTTCGGCTTTTCAATTATTAATTCTTAACTCTTAATTCTTAATTCACCCTCTCTCAGTTCTTTCTCCAATTTTTCTTATTTTCACCCTCTCAAAAAAAACGTATATGAAAAAAGCCATTCTTCCAGTGTTCGCTTGTGCGGTAATGTTAGTTGCTTGTGGTGGAGAAAAGAAAGTGAAAGTGTATGCGAGCGGGAAAGTTAAGATTGAAGGAAATAACATCACACTTGAACCAGGAACGAGTCATGAAGACAAAGACATGAGCGTTTCAGGAACAGAAATAACCGTTGATAATGGTTCCGGTAAAACAACAGTAGCCGTTCCTGAAGATGGATTGTATGTATTGAATTTAAAAACAGATACATTGGTAGGTGCGTATCAAAATGTAGGTGAGGGAGCGGGTGTGTCTAAAATTTCACAAGAACAATTGCAAACAAAAATTGATAGTCTTGATCAACTGACCCGCGGAATGAATGTAACGGCGGCAAATAGAAATTTCTGCATTGCACCGGGTAAGATCCAGAAAATTTCCGGTAACACTGCTTCACAAGTGGTTGGTCCATTCTTGAAACTGCCTTCTTCTTTCGAAGGCGGTAAGGAGTTGGAAGTGTATAAATTCTCCACCAATAAGGAGATCGCAGAACTTATTGAAAAATTAAAGAAGCTTCAATAAATAAGTAAAACGTTTGCGTAAGCTATTTGAGGGCAATTGTTATTAACGGCAATTGCCCTCTTTGTTTTTTAACTTATCTTCCCAAAACAAACAATCATCCATCTAATACGACTTGCTATGAGCAGTAAACATTCTTCCGGAAATTCTCGCCGAAAGTTTTTAGGCAATGTTGCCAAAACAGTGGCCGGCGCCGGACTCATTCCTTCCGTTGCAAAAGCATCAGAGATCGCTCCCAATGAAGAGCGAATGGTGCGCGATTTAAAAGAGAAATACAGCGCCAATGATCAAGTTCAAATTGCCTTGATTGGTGCCGGCGGCATGGGCAATGCCGATGCAGATACCTGCATTAGCATTCCGGGGGTAAAAATTGTAGCCGCTTGCGATTTGTACGATCAACGTTTGGTTGATGCAAAAAAGAAATACGGTGGCGATATTTTTACTACACGCGATTACAAAGAAATCTTACTTCGTAAAGATGTGGATGCCGTAATTGTAGCAACACCCGATCATTGGCACAAAGACATTGCCGTTGATGCAATGAACGCCGGGAAACATGTGTATGTAGAAAAACCAATGGTTCAGAATATCACCGAAGGCCCTGCTGTAATTGAAGCACAGAAAAGAACCAAAATGGTGCTTCAAGTGGGTAGTCAGGGAATGAGTTCTTTGGGAAATGAAAAAGCAAAGGCTTTATTGGAAGCGGGTGCTATTGGTAAATTGAATTATGTAGAAGGGTTTTGGGCAAGAAATACGCCGGGTGGTGCTTGGCAATACGATATGCCGGCTGATGCTTCTACCAGTAATGTAGATTGGAAACGATTCTTGAAAAATACTCCCGATCGTCCTTGGGATCCTCGCCGTTTCTTTCGCTGGCGTTGTTTCCGTGATTACGGAACAGGTGTATCGGGCGATTTATTCGTTCACTTGCTTTCTTCCATGCATTTTATCACGGGCGCAATTGGTCCAAGCAAAATTATGGCTACCGGCGGTTTGCGTTATTGGAAAGATGGTCGTGATGTACCAGATGTGTTGTTGGGAATGTTCGATTACAACGAAACCGAAAAACATCCGGCCTTCAATCTGAGTTTACGTGTGAACTTTGTTGATAGTACGAGAGACAGTTCTTATATGCGCCTCGTTGGAAACGAAGGTTCTATGATCGTAGATTGGGAGAAAGTAACGCTTACCCGTAACTTCTCTTATCCACCGGATAACTATGCGCAGGTATTGAAATCGCAACAATATGCTCCCGATTACGATCGTAAAAAAATGCCCGAACCTGAAACAACGGTTTACACGGTGCAGCCGGGATACAAAGGAGCTCACTACGATCACCATTACAATTGGATGCGCGCTATTAGAGGCGGAAAGCCCGTTGTAGAAGATGCACTGTTTGGTTACAGAGCAGCGGCTCCTGCGGTTTTGTGTAACGATAGTTATTTCCAAGAGAAGATCATTAAATGGGATCCTGTTAACTTAAAACTTCTTTCTTAATTCAACTAAACAACCAAATATGAAAAAAATAGGATGGAGCGTATTGGCGCTTTCAATTATACTAGGGCTTGCAGCCTTTGTTGCACCTTCACAAAAGGGCGACAACCAGCTTTCTGCCAAAGAGAAAAAAGACGGTTGGCAACTTTTGTTTGACGGATCTAGCACCAATGGATGGCGCGCCTATAAAAACAAACCTACCGATGGATGGACAGTTGAGAATGGCTGGTTGGTATGCAAAATGGAAGGTGTAAAAAATAGAGCTGATTTGATTACGGCTGACCAATACGAGAGCTTTATTCTTGAATTGGATTGGAAAATTGAGAAAGCACACAATAGCGGTATCATTTATCATTCTACCGAAGAAAACGGTGCTTCTTATGAATCAGGTCCCGAATATCAATTGATCGATGATTTGGGATATCCCGATAAACTTTCCGATAAGCAATTGTCAGGAGCTAATTACGACATGAATGCACCGAGTGCCAAAGTGGCGAAGCCTGCAGGAGAAGTGAATCATACTAAAATTGTAGTGAATGGCGCCAAAGTAGAACATTGGTTAAACGGCACTAAAGTGGTGGAATATGAGTTCTGGACTCCGGAATGGGAAAAGAACAAATCGAACAGCAAATGGAGAGATGTGAAGCCTTATGGCATGAGCAAGAAAGGACATATTGCTTTCCAAGACCATGGTGGTGGAGTGGCGTTTAAGAATATTAAGATTAAAGTAATAAAATAGAGTAGTTAAGTTATTGAGTTTTTTAGTTCTTTCGTTGGTGCTTCAATGAGTTTTAGCGCTTTACCATTTTATGATACAGGTGCCGAAGCCTCTACTTAAGAACTAAAAAACTTAATAACTTGTTTTAGTTTCTCTTGCTCCTAAAAAACTCCTTCATCAATCCCGCACATTCTTCTTCCATCACACCTGTGATGAGCGTGGTTTTAGGATGAAAGGGGCTGCCATTGGTGAAATGGCGATGACCATTTTTTTCGTCGTTTGCGCCCCATACAATAGATCCAATTTTACTCCAATAAAGAGCACCACTGCACATTAAGCAGGGTTCCACTGTTACGTAGAGGGTAGCTTCCGGTAAATATTTACTTCCTAAAAAATTGAATGCAGCCGTTAGTGCGATGATTTCAGCATGAGCGGTAGGGTCTTGCAGCTTCTCCACCATATTGTAGCCTTTGGAGATGATCTTGTTTTTCATCACAACAATGGCCCCTACAGGAACTTCGTCTTCTTCAAAAGCCTTTCTTGCTTCCACTAAAGCTCGCCCCATATAAAACTCATGACTTTCCTGCATAACTTAGATTTGATTAACTTACTGTAAAATTAGCCAAAAGGCTTGAAAGCACGTTATGAGCGAATCTGTTTATGCCCCCTTGATAAAACTGCAAAAGCAGTATTTCCAATCCGGAATGACAAAGCCCTATTCATTCCGAATGGATCAATTGAAAAAGTTAAAAGATCTACTACAAACCTATGAATCAAAGTTCAATGATGCTTTATATTCAGATTTAAGAAAGCACCCGCAAGAAGTATATACAACAGAAATTGGTGCAGTATACGAAGAAATCAATACTGCCATGAGGAACTTGGGAACTTGGATGAAACCTGTGAGAACAGGTGCGCCTTTCTTCTTGTTTCCTTCTCACGGCACTATTTATCCCGAACCTTTGGGCAATGTATTGATCATTTCTCCTTGGAATTATCCGGTGTTGCTGAGTTTCAGAGCGGTGGTAGCAGCCATTGCCGCAGGAAATACTATTGTTTTAAAGCCGAGTGAATTGGCGCCTGCTACCAGTAAAGTGATGGCCGATATGATCAACGATCATTTTGATTTGGGATACCTACATGTGTTGGAAGGTGATGGAGCTACTGTTGTTGGCGAATTGTTGGATCAATTCCGCTTCGATCATGTGTTTTACACCGGCAGTACAGCGGTAGGTAAGATCATAATGGAAAAGGCCGCTAAGCATTTGAGTGGGGTTACTCTCGAACTAGGCGGGAAAAGTCCTTGCATTGTTTCCAAAGACGCAAATTTAACGGTAGCGGCTAAGCGCATTGTATGGGGAAAGTTATTGAATGCGGGGCAGAGTTGTGTAGCACCCGACTACTTATTGGTGCATGCTAGTATTAAGCAAACGTTTATTGATTTGCTCATAAAAGAAATTGAAGCAGCTTATGGAACCAATCCTTTGCAAAATGGCTTTGGTAAGATCATTTCTGCTAAAAGATGGAAGCAATTAACGAGCTATTTGAATCAAGGCAGTGTTTTATACGGTGGTCAAACCGATGAGCAGTCACTATATGTAGGTCCTACCATTATGGAGGCTGTTCCAATGGAAGCGCCCTTGATGAAAGAAGAGATATTTGGTCCCATTTTGCCTGTGTTTACTTATGAAAAGGAGGAGGATGTGCTAAAAATCATAGAGCAGAATCCGTATCCATTGGCACTGTATGTGTTTACTTCTTCCTCCAAAACCAGCCGCTTTTTCATGGACAATGTTCGTTTCGGAGGCGGCGCCATCAATGAAACGGTATTGCATTTGGGGAATGGAGAACTTCCTTTTGGTGGTGTAGGAAGCAGTGGTATGGGCAGGTATCATGGCAAGTTCGGTTTCGACACATTCAGTCATCAAAAAGGGGTGTTAAAGCGCGCCACGTGGTTTGAACCGGCTTTTAGGCATCCTCCTTATAGTGAGGGGAAAACAAAATTGTGGAGGTGGTTGTTAAAGTAGGAAAGAGGATGAGAGGAGACGAGGAACGAGGAGGCAGAGAGAAAGAAGAGGGGGAGGAACAGGGGGATACAGGTACGAGGATAAGAGGAGACGAGGATAGAGGAAATACAGAGAAAGAAGAGGGGGAGTTGAATTAAGAGTTAAGAATTATGAATTAATAATTAAACAGCCGGTGAGATCAAGAAAGAATAGGAAGATGAGCAGGGGGAATTGAGTTAAGAGGTAAGAATTAATAATTGAATAACCGAAAGCAAGAACGAGGATAAGAGGAGACGAGGAAAGCAGCCAATTCGTTAATGTGAAGATTTGTGAATGTGAGAATGAAATACAGGGTGACTGCCAGCGCTGCATAATCGCTGCGGACGCTGCGCCGCTGCGGTGAAAAAGAACAGGGGGGCTTTGCGAACCCTTTGCGCTCTTCGCGGCCTTTGTGTAAAAAACAATCATGAAAAAATTCTTAAAATATAGTTTCATTGGTTTAGTTACATTACTTGTAGCGTTCTTTGCATTGGTTTTAATTGAAAACAGAAATATGGAAAACTTATCATTCAGACAGAAAGTAATTCGCACCTTGTACCCGTTGATCATGTGGGGAAGCAATAAATCTAAAAATTACAAGCAACTCACCCATGAGCCAGCCATGCAACCACCTGTTTCAATTTATGATTTTACTGTGGAGTTAGCCGATGGTTCTAAACTGCCATTATCGAATTTCAAAGGAAAGAAACTGATACTTGCGAATACCGCTTCCGATTGTGGCTATACACCTCAATACACTGAACTGCAAGAATTGTACAAAGCAAATGAAGGGAAGCTAATGATCATCGCTTTTCCTGCGAATGATTTCAAAGAGCAAGAGAAAGCGGGCAATGCTGATATCGTAACTTTTTGTCAACGCAACTATGGAGTAACTTTCCCCATTGCTGCAAAATCAGCAGTTGTAAAAGGAACAAACCAGAATCCAATTTTTCAATGGCTTAGCACCCGCGAAAAAAATGGCTGGAACATTCAAGACCCTAAATGGAATTTCAATAAATACTTGATTGATGAAAACGGCGCGCTTGTGGGATGGTTTGATTCGAGTGTGAAACCGGGGGAATTAATAATTAAGAATTAAATGATTAATAGTTTGGCTGCTTGCGGGGTTGAGTTGCAGATGTGATAAATTATATACCTCAGACTCAATAAACTTTTATTTTCCGCATCGCTGGCAGTTTCTTTGAGTCGCTTTTTTTTGACCACAGAATGCACAAATTAGTACAGATTCTCACAGATTAGACTCCGATATTTAATCAGCCCGACAGCGATCAGGATTTACAGGATTAATAGATTTGCAGGATGGACAGTCTACCTCCTCCCTCTTGTATTCCCCCTGTTCCTCTCCCTCTTCTTTCTCTCTGCCTCCTCGTTCCTCGTCTCCTCTCATCCTCGTTCCTATTTTCGGCTGTTCCATTATTAATTATTAATTATTACTTATTAATTAAACAGGGCATTTCTCATGATAATTCACCAACTCAATCTTATTCGGTTGGAATTCAAAGCCTGCGTACACTTTACTGATTTCATCTAATACCGCGTCAATTTCTTCTACTTCTTTTAACGTTACCAATTTATTACGGTATTCTTTGATGTTAGGTAGTCCTTTCAAGTAGTTCGCATAATGGCGACGCATTTCATTAATGCCCACAATAGGTCCCTTCCATTGAACCGACTTATGCAAATGCTTTCTAGCTACTTGCACGCGTTGTTCCAAAGTAGGCGCAGCCAAGTGTTCACCGGTTTGATGATAGTGTTTGATTTCATTGAAGATCCAAGGATAACCAATGGCAGCTCTTCCAATCATGATTCCATCAACACCATATCTGTTTTTATATTCAACTGCTTTCTCCGGACTGTCGATATCGCCATTGCCGAAGATGGGAATCTTTATTCTTGGATTGTTTTTCACTTTTCCAATCAAGGTCCAATCGGCTTCGCCCTTATACATCTGCGATCTGGTTCTTCCGTGAATGGCGAGTGCCTTGATGCCCACGTCTTGTAAACGTTCTGCTACTTCTTCAATGTTTTTGGTTTCATCATCCCAGCCCAATCTTGTTTTTACCGTTACAGGCAAAGAAGTTGCTTTTACCACAGCATCTGTAAGACGAACCATTAAGTCAATATCTTTCAATACACCCGCGCCGGCACCACGCAGGGCCACTTTTTTTACAGGACATCCAAAATTGATATCTAGTAAATCAGGATTGGTAACTTCTACAATTTTAGCTGCTAAAGAAAGGCTTTCTTCATCACCACCAAAAATTTGAATCCCAATAGGGCGTTCATAATCGAAGATGTCCAATTTGTGTCTGCTTTTGATGGCATCACGGATAAGTCCTTCGCTGCTGATGAATTCGGTATACATGAGGTCGGCACCATTGTCCTTACAAACGGCTCTAAACGGGGGATCGCTTACGTCCTCCATTGGAGCCAGTAGTAACGGGAAATCAGGGAGTTGTATATCACCAATGGTAACCGCCATAGCTAAAATTAAAAGTTTTGCAATACGCTTATTAGTATCTTGCAGCCTGCAAATTTACGCACTAAAAATTGTAATTTCCAGTCATGTTGGGACATTTAAGGATAAGCTCTCCCCGAAAGCAATTAGGGGTATTGTTTCTGGTGTTTTCGCCCCAGTTGTTTTTATTGATTGTGGGATTGTTTATGAGCAACGATCTTGGTGCTTCTCAAAAGATCGATGCCTCTAATATTCAACAGATTAAGTGGTCGCAAGCCCTGTCGTCGGTACTGTTTTTCTTTCTTCCTGCCTACTTGTTTTCCTTGTTCACTTTTAAAGGCCGACATTTCTATTTCTTAGGATTGAAGAAAGCGCAGCAATTAAACAACTACATATTTGCAGTGCTTGGCATTTTGTTTATGCTGCCCTTGGTTTTTTATTTGGGACAATTAAACAGCGGAGTGAATTTGCCTGAGTGGATGAAGAAAATGGAGAGCTCAACCGGCAATCAATTGGAAGCAATTTTGAAAGTGAATTCGAAATGGGACATTTTGGTAAATCTTTTCATCATTGCCTTTCTTCCTGCTATATGCGAGGAGTTGTTTTTCAGAGGCGCGCTTCAACGTGTGCTCATACACTACTTCAAAAACCCATGGGTAGGAATAATCACCGCTTCATTTATATTCTCAACCCTACATCTGCAGTTTGCCGGGTTCTTGCCAAGATTTTTCTTAGGCATACTTCTCGGGTTCTTCTATTGGTACAGTGGAAGTTTGTGGCCAAGCATTGCGGCTCACTTTGCTAACAATGCTTTGCAAGTACTAGTGATTTCTTTTTATCCGGAATACGTGAAAGCAAATCCAAACATGCCGGAAACCATGTTAATTGCTGCCAGCTTAGGCGGAGCAGCTTTGCTCTATCAATATTACAAACAAAGCAAGGTTACTTACGAGTCGGTATACGAACCGGAAACACTTCATGAAAAAAGTGAGTTCATAGCCTGATCTAGAAATTACCTATTATGGCATTAAACATTTCTACTTTAAAAACCAGAAGTCTTACTGCAGCAGTTTTTGTAGTAGTGATGATGCTGGGATTGTGTGTGAATCATTGGACTTTCTTTTTACTTTTTTCCATTATTCATTTTGGGGCTTGGTCGGAATATCAAAAACTCTTTGCCAAAATTGATCCTGCCTACGCTGATATTACGCCTTTTCACAAATATGGAGTACGATTGGCAGGCTGGAGTTTGATGCTCTTTTTTACCGGTAGTATGTTTTCTATCGGAAGCCTCAACTTGCATTCACTCGGCCTTTGGATGGGCATTAGTTTTCTCTTTGTATTGCCAATTGTTGAACTTCTATTTGCGAGAACCATACAGTTACAAAATATTCGGATTTCATCACTTGGCCTTCTTTACATTTCATTGAGTTGGGCGTTGATGATGGATACATGGACATTGTCGAGCCAATTGTTTTCATCATACAGCGGTTGGTTGCCGAAAGGAGTCATTATTCCAATGGGGGTGATCTTCTCTATTTGGATCAATGATACCATGGCCTATATTGTTGGTTCCCTGATTGGAAAAACGCCGTTGTCGAAAATATCGCCTAAGAAAACCTGGGAAGGAACCATTGGAGGAGTTTTGTTGGCGGTTGCCTTGATCAGTTGGTTAGGAGCAAGCGTAGCGCCATTTAATATCATGAAATGGCAGCATTGGACGGTGATTGCTTCTATGGGTGCCATTATTGGCACTTTGGGCGATTTATTGGAATCCAAAATAAAACGCATGGCCGATGTGAAAGACAGTGGAAGTTTTATGCCCGGACATGGAGGTTTTCTCGATCGATTCGATTCATTGATTCTTACTGTGCCATTTGTGTGGCTTTACTTGGTTTTGGTAGTATATAACGCCTAAAACCCTAAATTGCAGCCTGAAAATTTACAACATGACAATTCACAAGGAAGGTTACAAGAGTATTTTAATTACGGCCGTTTTGTTCGCGCTGATCAATTTGGCCTCATTTAATTGGTTGAGTTTCAATTGGCCCATCATCAGTTGGATGATTTTCGTTGTTACAATAGGACTACTCCTCTTCATTATATCCTTTTTCCGTGTGCCGAATCGCGTGTTGACCAAAGGTGATAATTTGGTGATTTGTCCTGCAGACGGAAAAGTGGTGGTAATTGAAGAGATCACTGATGTAGAATACTTCAACGATCGCAGATTGCAAGTATCCATTTTCATGAGTCCGGCAAACGTTCACCAAAACCGCAATCCGGTTTCAGGTGAAGTAGTGTACAATAAATATCACAAAGGAAAATATTTGGTGGCTTGGGATCCCAAATCATCTACCGAAAACGAACGCCACTCTGTGGTGTTGAAAAATGAACACGGAGAATTTTTGGTAAAACAAATTGCAGGTGCGCTCGCAAAAAGAATCGTTAACTATTTGAGCGTGGGTCAGAAAGTAAACCAAACCGATGAATATGGTTTCATTAAGTTTGGTAGTCGTGTTGATGTATTGTTGCCCGTTGGCACCAAGGTTAAAGTAGAATTGAATCAGGTAGTGAAAGGCGGGGTAACGGTGTTGGCGGAAATCTGAGGTAATTAATAATTAATAATTGGGGCAGGTTGAAGTTGCGAGACCATAGAGGGAATCGACTTGAGAAGAGCTTGGCAGTCTAATTGTATTGAAATTTTTGTATTAAACTTCAGGACCACCGCCGATTTATCGCGGTGGTCTTTTTTATTGATGATACTCGAAGCAATGCGATTTATCGCGTTGAGAGCAGCAATTGGTTAGTAGTTACTTTCGGCTGTTCAATTCTTAATTCTTAACTCTTAATTTCTCACAATATTGCCATCAACTCCTTCAACTCATAAACCGTATAGGTAGGCGTAAAGTCGATTTCTTTGTTGATATGATTCACATAGATCTGATCCCAGCCGGCATTTTGTGCTCCTTTGATATCAACTTCGGGGTCGTCGCCTATCATAATGCTTGTACCGGCACTGGCGCCTGTTTTTTGTAAGGCGTATTCAAATATTTCTTTATGCGGCTTTAGCGCATTGCTTCCTTCGCTAGTGATGACTTCTTTAAAAAAATGATCAATGCCCGAGTGCTTGAGTTTGCTGTGTTGTGTTTTTTCGAAGCCATTGGTAATGAGATGCAATTCGTAGCCTTTATTGGTAAGGTATTCCAGCACTTCTTTCGCGTCGGCAAACAAAATGGTACGGGTAGGAAGGTGTTCTAGAAAGGCTACTCCCATTTGATGCGCTAGTGGTTCGTCGCCAATTTTAAAATCAAGTAGGGCTAACATAAATCGCTTCCATCTCAATTCATCCACTTTCATGAACCCTTTGCGATAGCGATCCCAGAGTTTGTCGTTGTGGTGTAAATAGCACTTATGAAACCGATCGAAATCGTCGATACCTCTTTCTCTGAGGTTCAAATCGTCGTACAATTGTTGAAGGGTCAAGCGACTATTGGATTCAAAATCCCAAATGGTATGATCTAGATCGAAAAAGACATGTGTGTACTTAGAGGGCTGTTCCATGCCGCAAAATACGAACAAGCGAGAACAGAAAGAAGATGTAATTTGCAGGAATAATTGATTTGATATGAAAGTGGTTATTACAGGCGCTTCCAAAGGATTGGGAAGAGCCGTTGCAGAACAGTTTGCCGGTTTAGGTGTTCAATTGTTTATTTGTGCCAGAGGATTGGATGCACTGAAAGAAACAGCTGCCTCGATTCAAGCCCGCTTCCCTCAATCGACCGTGAATATTCAGTCAGTCGATTTGTCGAGCGAGGCAGCAGTAAAGAATTTTGGCAAATGGGTGATGGAAGATGGGAAATCGGTTGATGTATTGGTAAACAATGCCGGTATTTTTTATCCGGGCAGTGTGCACAGTGAGCCGGAAGGAAGTTTGGATGCCCTTCTCCAAGTGAATTTGATGAGTGCCTATCATTTAACGCGCTTACTAATTCCTGATATGATCAAAGCCAAGCAAGGACATGTTTTCAATATGTGCTCCATCGCTTCTTTGAATGCGTATGCCAATGGTGGAGCTTACAGCATTTCTAAGTTTGCGCTCTATGGGTTCTCTAAAAATTTAAGAGAAGAAATGAAGCCGCATGGCATCAAAGTAACCCATGTATTACCTGGGGCCGCTTATTCTGATTCCTGGAGTGGTTCGGGGATAGACCCTCAACGGATCATGGAAGCGGATGATGTAGCTAAGATGATCTTTGCCGCTGCTCAGCTTTCACCGCAGGCTTGTATAGAAGAAATTGTACTTCGTCCACAATTAGGAGATCTATAAGCAACTTTCCTGCTATTTTTTCGACCTATTAGAACCGAACTTTTCGTTTTCGTATGAATATTCGACTACTCCTCACATTATTGGTATCGCTTTCTGCCTTTCTGGCTATAGGCCAGCCGAGGTTCTATGCTGCCGTGAGTGATGGAGTACTGCTTCCCGGAGTTAGTTTTCAAATTCAGTTTATTGTAGAGGGGGGTGATAAGGTTCAAGCAATTACGGAACCTAAAATGCCCATGGTTGAGGTGTACGATAGTTATATAAATGAAAGTCAATCGATCATACCGGGCGGAAAAGGATTGCAAAACGTAAAGACGAAAGTATTGGTGGTTACCTGCCAAAGTTCAGGGGTGTTCCGGATCGGCGCCGCAACCGCAATAGTCGACGGGAAGAAATTGATTTCTGAACCCATTGAGTTTGAGATCAAACGTCCGGGCTCGGGTGATGAGTTCAAGTCGTCGCAATCAGACGACAGAATTGTTCGCACCATTACTACTATTCGGGATGGAGAGAGTATCCAGAGTTTACTTCCAACCAATAATTTCATCAAAGCAACCAGCAGCAAAAAAACCTGTTATGAAGGAGAGGCGGTAATGGTTAGTTATAAGCAATATACCAGAATGCAGTCCAACTCTTCTGTATTGAAACGCCCTTCATTCACCGGTTTCAGCGTTGTTGAAATGGTAGACGATTACGAAAAAGATGCGGAGGTTGAGCGAGTAAACGGAGTGAACTACTATGTATTGAATCTTCGGCAAGTGCAGTTATTCCCATTGCAGGCCGGATCCTATCATTTAGAAAAAGCGAGTATACAATCGGTTATTACGGTTTCTAAAGCGGGCGGAGCTTCAAACTTGGAGCGAATGATGAATAAAAACGCAGCGCCTATAAAGGAAAAAGTTTTGATTGAATCGAATGATCTTCATCTTACCGTATTGCCTTTACCGAATGGTAGTACCAAGACGGGTGCGGTTGGTCAGTTCGAAGTAAAATTGGAAACCGATCAAGCGACTGTAGCGCCGGGATCATTGATCCCCGTCCGATTTGTAGTTATGGGTACCGGTAATTTCCCTTTGATTGTAGCACCTGAAGTGAATTGGCCCAAAGGTGTAGACACAGCCGAGCCTGAAGTAAAAGAAAACCTGATAAGAGGTCAATATCCATTGAAAGGAAACAAGGTTTTTCAATATCAATTTACTGCGCCGGATAGTGGTGCTGTTACACTCCCGGTTATTGCATTTTCATATTTCGATCCGGAAACCAAGTCGTACAAAACAGCTCGCTCCAACGAACTTAAAATAGCTGTTTCAAACTTGGTTAAAGACACGGCAACAAAAGCCTATGTAACCGATGGTGTGAGTGCCGGTACTCCTATTCAGTATTATTACTTTGCGGGCATTGCTCTTGTTATTTTAGCTTCAATAGCCGTGCAATGGAGAAAGTCTAAAAAAGAAAAGCAGTCGCTGCAAATGGAAACTAAGGAGCAAGAGCCTATTCAGAAAATTGATCATTTGGAGCCCGCTAAGAAGAGTTTGTATGAGGGCGACTTTATAAAAACCCACGAATTAATTCAGAAGGGAATCTGGATGGAGCTTCAAGAGCGATTCAGGTTGAATCCAACCAATCAAACCAAAGCAGGTATGGAACGCTGCTTGCAAGCTGCCGGCCTTCAAGAAGAAAAAATTAAAATGGCGACAGCCTTGTTAGCTCTTAACACCAATGTGTTGTATGCAGGTTCTGCTACCAATGAAGAAATAGCAATGAATGCCTTGCACACTGCTCAAGATCTTATTGAATCATTTCCTGAGAGCTAGTTCTGAAGTAATTAAAAGTTGATAATTAAGAATTAATAATGGAACAGCCAGGGGTAATTAAGAATTAATAAGTAATAATGAAACAGCCGGGAGCAGGCTGAAATTTACGAAGCGAAGCGGAGTAAATTTTAGTCCCGCAGGCTAAGCCGTTGCGGGAAGCGAGGATACGAGGATAGGAAAACCGCTGCGAATCCGCTGCGATCGCTGCGCCGCCGCGGTGAAAGAAAAATACAGTCTTCGTGGCTCCTCTGCGCTTTGCGGTGAACACCCCAAGCCGCGAAGCCGCGAAAACTAAATAACTTAAAACTCAATAACTCAAAACTTGTATTAATTCTCTTCCGTATACTTATATCCAACCCCTCTCACCGAGTGGAAATAAATCGGATTTCTGCTGTCTTCTTCAAAGTATTTCCGGAAGTTGAGAATGAAATTATCGATGGTTCTGGTAGTAGGATAAACATTGTAGCCCCAAACCGTTTGAAGAATCTTTTCTCTTGGAACTACTTCGTTTTTGTTTTCAATGAGCAACTTCAGCAACATGGCTTCTTTCTTACTCAACTGAATTTTTTCTCCGTTTTTATTCACTGCTTCTTGCGCCTTAAAATCGACTTGGTTTTTCCCGAATGAATACGTGTTTCCAACCGTCTCTTTGTCTTGCAGCTTTTTATTCTTTTCGATCAATTTATGAACGCGAAGGAGCAGTTCTTCTAAATTGAAAGGCTTGGTCATGTAGTCGTCAGCACCTTTTTTCAAGCCCAATACTTTGTCGGAACTATTGTTTTTCGCGCTGAGGATGAGAATGGGCACTTCATTGTTGCGAACACGGATGGTTTCCGTAACATGGATGCCATCGGCTTCTGGTAGCATAACATCCAAAATGATCAAATCGAAATATTCGGACGCTACTTTTTCCAAGGCCTGTGCTCCATCATAAGCAGAAGTAACTTCATAGCCTTCCAATTCTAAATTCAGACGGAGTGCTTCATGAAGATTCTCTTCATCTTCTACCAGTAGTATCGATAATTTTTGACTCATATTTTGAAGGTCACTGTAAAGATACAGCCTGTTGGGTTATTGTCGCGTATTTGAATAGTAGCTCGGTGGCTTTCAGCAATTTTCTTACACAGGTACAGTCCTAGGCCCGTGCCTTTGGTTGTGCGAGTGGCTTCATTTCCTACTCGGTAGAACTTGTCGAATACCTTGCTTTTTTCTTCATTCGGAATGCCTGGTCCTAGATCGATAACGCTGAGTACTAATCGATGTTCCTCTTTTTTTAATTCGCACTTAACAATTTGGTTGTTAGGTGTGTATTTGTTCGCGTTTTCGAGCAAGTTGTTGACTAAAATGGTGATCAGCAAAGGATCCCCTTCAATTTCACAATCAGCATCGGTGACGGAGGTCCAGTTTTTATTGGGGAATCGAACTTTGAAGTCCTGAATGCACGCATTCACTAGATCGGTCAAATTGATTTCTTCTTTAGAAGCACGGTAGCTGTTTCCTTCCAGTTGAGAGGAAACGAGGATATTGTTGGTGAGCGCATTCAGTCGGTTGGTTTCCTGAATGGTCATTTGTAATATCTTTTGTCTTTTGGTTTCTTCGAGTTGGTGTTTTTGAAGGGTTTCGAGGTTGAGCTTGGCTACGGCGATGGGGGTTTTAAGTTCGTGTGTAATGGCCATCATGAAATTCTGCTGTTGCTGTTGAATTTGCCACTGTTTGCGAACAGAGCGGTATACAAACGCAGCGCCTAATAATATTAAAGCAAGGAATGTAGCCCCCTCGCCGATGTATTTTTTAGAATTGCGTTCTTTTTCGTCGATCAGTTGATGCTTTGCCTCCTCAAATCGAGTGGTGTTTTCCAGTCCATTGTTTTGTCCTACCAGTTGCTGGTATTTAAACAAATACATCTGCTGATTTTGACGCTCCAAGGAAATAAACCACCATACCAGTGCTGCTATAATATATAACAGCAGGATCCAGTATACATAGGTAATTACCCTGAATTTCGACTTTATCATTATTAATTAGTCACCTTTTCAATGCGGATACCGGCATTCATCACGTGTTCCAGCGGGTCTTCACGCATAATTTGGGCGAGTGTAAAGGTATATACGCCTTTTTTAGGGAAGCGAGATGGACTAGCATCCAATAAAATTCGGTGTTCGAAGATGTCATCCATTCCACTACCCAACCAGCCTCGTTCGTCGGTAGCAAGGGTCAGGTTTTTGCGATTCACATATGCGAAATCACCGGGGGGTTGAACAGTGATGGTCATCCAAACATTTTTGTAACGATAGGCGTCGGTATGACGAAACACTACATAAATGCGGTACAATGAAGTAGTATCTTCTACGGTAAATTGAATACTTGGTTTGAATTGACTGTTCCAAGCGTGCTCGGGTATTGAAATATTTTTCTCAAATACTCCATTGGGCCGGCAACCAACCAGTGCCAACATTAAGATCACTATCGGGAAGACTAGTTTTTTCAAGGAAGTCAATTTTTCTGCAAAATTAAGGATAGCAAGGAATTAGAGTACATTTAAGACCTGTTCTTTTGCTTTTTCCAGCTCATCTTTCATAATAACAACCGCTTTTTGAATGGTGCTATCATATGCCTTGGCTCCGGTAGTATTGATCTCTCTTCCAATTTCCTGAAGTACAAAGGACAATTTCTTTCCTTTTCCTTCGCCGTCTTCAGCCAAAATTTGACGGAAGTATTCGCAGTGGTTTTTCAAGCGCACTTGTTCTTCGCTGATATCAATTTTTTCAATGTAGTAAATGATCTCTTGTTCAAGGCGGTTTTTATCGTAACTGTCTTTCCCAACATTCTCTTCGAGTACTTTTACGAGACCGTCTTTGATTTTTTGTTTGCGCATTGGCTCCAGTTTGATCACTTCGTCTTGTTGGGTGCGAATATTCTCGATTCGTAACAAAAGATCTGCTTCGAGGCTCTTGCCTTCTTCTGCACGGTGAAGGCTAAGGTCATCAATAGCGGCATCGATCACTTTTTTAAATTCTTCCCATTCTTTATCGGTGAGGGTTTCTCCGGTTGGTGTAATTACTTCGGGAAGTTTCAGGATGCTGCTTAGAATTTGAGAAGAATCCAAGTTTAATTCTTTCGAAAGTTCAGCGATGGGTTGGTAATATGCTTTCGCCAAATTGATATTGATGCTAACGGGTTTTGCCTGTCCACTTTCTTTCAAACTGATGATACAATCTACAGTACCACGACCGAGCTTCGAAGAAAGGATGCTACGGATGTCGAATTCGAAAGGCTTAAGGAAAGCGGGCATTTTCAAAGAAAGTTCAAATTGCTTTCCGTTGAGTGATTTAATGTCGATAAGAAA
>DGDD01000104.1 GCA_002385265.1 Chitinophagaceae bacterium UBA3961 | reverse complement strand
TTAATTATTAATTACTCCCGGCTGTTCCATTATTAATTATTAACTATTAATTATTAATTACTCTCCTCTCGCTTCCACCTTATAAATCAAATCCGGATACGTCACATAGGTTCTTCCTGCTCCGGTAGGAATGATGCGTTGAGGAACGAAGTCTGCTTGCAAATCGTAGTTGCCTTCTTTTCGAATGCGATAGGTAACAGTATACCAATCGTCCTTCTGAAAGGGAACCACCGTTTCGTTCAAATCGGGATTTTTTCTACTGCTGAATTTTACAAAGGGATAATACTCTTTGCTTCTTACTTTAAATTGTACGGTGTCTCCAATTTTCTTTCGGATCACGATAGAAGCCGGATAAAACTCTTCTACAGTGGTTTCAGTGATCAACTCGTTCAATAAAGGCAGCTGCTTGAAAACGGTCCAAGCAAGTGTATCTGCCGTTAGCTGCCAATTGGGTTCGATTGGGTAATGATCCCACCTAAACTTGACCGGATCGGTATTGAAGTACCAATCGTTCCTATTGGCTTTGAACTCACGGCAACTATCATCCGTAAATCCACTTGCCCATGTTATGTCTACCAAATACCATTTGCCTTGATCGCGATAAGCGTTCCAGGTGTGATTAGTTTTTACGGTATCCAGTTTCAGTTCCAAATCTTCGTATCCTGATCTGCCAAAGCCACTAATATCTTCACAAACCACTCCCGCAGCTGTGCACAGATTGCGAAACACATTTACATAGCCAGCGCAAACAGCCTTTCGATTCTTCAATACACTGTCTAGCGCCCATCTGGAATTCTTTGCTTTCATTCCTTCACAGTCGTAGCGAATATTGTTCGTGACCCACAAATACGCCACTCTTACCCTGTCCATCGTATCTTTCAGTTGTTGGATCTTCAATCCCATTTCACGTAACTGAATACTATTGCGAACCTCCGATTTATAGGCACTCAAAAAAGCTCTGGCCGTTTTCCAAGAGTCTGAAGCTTGACCCATCCCCGACAAGCCTAAAAAAATCATTACAAATATCAACAATGCTTTCTTCATGCCATTTATCTGTAATCGCTACAGCTGCTCCATTATTAATTATTGATTCTCTAATTATTAATTAAAAAAGGCCATTCTTTGGTAGAACGGCCTTTAAAGTTATGATGCGAATTGATTAATTCAAGGTTTGCTTGATCATGGTTATGAAATCATCGAACAAGTAACGGCTATCGTGCGGACCCGGAGTGCTCTCAGGGTGGTATTGTACCGAGAATGCAGGTTTGCTTTTCAAGCGAATACCTTCGATAGAATCATCGTTCAGGTTGATATGGGTTACTTCCACATCGGGGGCCTTACTCAAAGAATCAGGATTTACACCAAAACCATGGTTTTGAGTGGTTACTTCACACAATCCTGTTTTGAGGTTTTTAACCGGGTGGTTCAAACCGCGATGGCCGTGGTGCAATTTCAACGTTTCTACGCCACTCGCTAGAGCAATAAGCTGATGACCTAAACAGATGCCAAAAGTGGGCTTATTCTCGCCTAAAATGGCTTTAACGGTATCGATCGCATAATCCATCACAGAAGGATCGCCGGGACCATTCGATATAAAGTATCCAACGGGGTTGAATTCTTTCAAGGTTTCCAATTTGGTTTTAGCGGGGAATACTTTCAAATAAGCGCCGCGGTCAACCATACATTGAAGAATGTGTTGTTTGGTTCCAAAATCCATCACTGCAATGCGAATGGGTGATTCAGGATTTCCCAAGTTATAAGCTTCTTTGGTTGTAACTACTGAAGCGAGCTCTAGGCCTTCCATTGAAGGACATTTGGCCAATTCTTTTTTCAATTCTTCTACATCCAAGATCTCAGAAGAAATGATGCAGTTCATGGCGCCTTTTTCGCGCACGTGACTTACCAAGGCTCTGGTATCTACGCCTTCAATACAAACGATGTTGTTGGCAATGAGGTAGGTTTCCAAAGAAGCATTCGCCATTTTGCGGCTAAATTGCTCTTCTAGGTTACGTCCAATCATCCCTCTGATCTTTACAGAATCAGATTCAACATCGGTGTCTTTCACACCGTAGTTCCCGATGTGCACGCTGTTCATGATAATGATTTGACCGTAGTAACTAGGGTCTGTAAATACTTCTTGGTAACCGGTCATTCCGGTATTAAAACAGATTTCACCGGTAGTCGTTCCAATTTTACCAAACGCAGTACCGTAGTGAACGGTGCCGTCTTCCAGTAAAAGCACGGCAGGAGGCGGAGGATCTTGTTGTATATGCATAATTTTAAAACTTCGCGAAATTAGGGGTGCGAGCCCATTTAACAAAGAACAGTTTCTCACAGCAAGGTTCAGGAAGGTGCAAAACCTTGTTGAAATGCTTTAAAAAAGTCAAAAAAAAGCCCCAAGTAAAAAACTCGGGGCCTTTTATATTGAATGAATTCAACATCGAATTATTCAGCTGATTTTTCTTCAGTAGAAGGTGTTTCAGCAGCTTCGTCGGCACCAGCTTTTTTAGGAGCGCGGCTACGACGTGTTTTCTTAGCAGTTTCCTTAACTTCTTCTTTTCCTTTACCGTAGATTTCGTTGAAATCAACCAATTCAATCAACGCAGTTTCGGCGTTATCACCCATACGTTGACCCAATTTGATGATACGAGTATATCCACCAGGACGACCTGCAACTTTATCAGCAACAGTGCTAAACAATTCTTTCACTGCTTCTTTGTTCTGCAAGTAACCAAATACAACACGACGTTGGTGAGTGGTGTTTTCTTTAGCTTTTGTAATGATGGGTTCTACGAATACGCGCAAAGCTTTTGCTTTCGCTAAAGTAGTAACGATACGCTTGTGAGCGATCAGCTCAATAGCGAGGTTTGTTAACAACGCTTTACGGTGTGAAGCCGTTCTGCTAAGGTTGTTGATTTTGTCTCCGTGACGCATGACTTTTAGTTTTATTCGATTGCACCGTGTCAGGAATTGCAATCTACATTTTCAAATTTCAACTGAAGGGCAGAGCCCTTCAATTATTAATTATTAATTCTTAATTATTAATTAACTACAGTTCGTCTTTATCTACTCCCAACTTGCTCAAATCCATTCCGAAGTGTAAGCCTCTTTCAGCCAATACTTGTTCAATTTCAGCCAAAGATTTTTGACCGAAGTTGCGGAATTTCATTAGGTCTTCTTGTTCGTATTGAACGAGTTCGCTCAAGCTGTTGATTTTCGCAGCTTTCAAACAGTTGAAAGCACGAACAGACAGATCCAAATCTTCCAATGGAGTTTTCAGGATCTTGCGCAATTGCAACATTTGTTCATCAACCACATCTTCTTTCTTATCTTCTTTAGAATCGAAAGTGATGTTTTCATCGGTGATGATCATCAAGTGTTGGATCAAAATGCGGCTCGCTTGTTTAACAGCTTCTTCGGGGTGGATAGTACCATCTGTAGAAACTTCCATGATGAGTTTCTCGAAGTCGGTACGTTGTTCCACACGGGTATTCTCGATAGCGTATTTCACGTTTTTAATTGGCGTGAAAATAGAATCGGTAGGAATGTATCCGAAAGGAGCGTCTTTAACTTTATTGTCTTCTGCTGATACGTAACCACGGCCTTTAGCAACGGTTAATTCGATATCTAATTTAGCAGAGGTATCAAGTGTACAGATAAGGAGCTCAGGGTTCATAATATCGAAGCTTTGTGTAGCTTCTCCAATATTGGCCGCTGTGAATTCAGCTCTGTTTTTGATGCTCAATGAGATCTTTTCCTGAGAAATATCTTGATCCACTTTCTTTTTGAAGCGAACTTGTTTCAAGTTCAGGATGATTTCAAGTACATCTTCAGTAACGCCTTTGATGGTAGCGAACTCGTGGTCAACACCTTCAATGCGAATACCGATAATAGCGTAACCTTCAAGAGAGTTCAGCAATACACGACGGAGTGCGTTGCCGATAGTAACACCGTATCCTGGTTCAAGAGGGCGGAATTCGAATTGAGCTTCAAAATCCGTTGCTTTTTGCAGGATAATTTTGTCGGGTTTCTGAAAGTTTAAAATGCCCATATATCAGATTTAGTTTTTAAGAATGATAGTAATACCGAATAATTCGGCCAACAGGCTATTACTTGCTGTACAATTCCACGATCAATTGCTCCTTAATGTTTTCAGGAACGCTCTCTCTTTCAGGGAATGCAACGAAAGTACCTTTCATCTCAGCTTCGTTCCAGTCTAACCAGCTAAATTTCTGGTTCTTACCACGGAACACGCTTGTGATAGAAGTATTTGCCTTGTCTTTTTCTTTAATACTGATAATATCACCTGGTTTCAACTGGAAAGAAGGGATGTTCACCACTTCTCCGTTTACAGTAATGTGTTTGTGAGAAACCAACTGACGGGCAGCGGGACGAGAAGGAGCAATACCTAAACGATAAACGGTATTGTCTAAACGACCTTCTAAGAGTTTGATCAAGTTTTCACCTGTTACTCCTTTTAAACGTGCAGCTTCTTCGAAGATTTTACGGAACTGACGCTCTAATACACCATAAGTGTATTTAGCTTTTTGCTTTTCTTTCAACTGAATAGCGTACTCACCTGGAGCCTTGCGCTTCTTAGAAGGGCCATGCTGACCGGGAGGGTTGCTGTTCTTAGTAAGGTATTTACCATTACCTAAAATGGGTTCGCCGAAAATACGGGCGATACGTGTTTTTGGACCAGTGTAACGTGCCATAACTTTATTTCATTTCGATTTTTTTTAGTTCGGTGAGCAGATCAGTAAAAAATCGTAAAAAATCAATCAGTCACCTTTTTTATAAATGAACTGCCTGCGATTGCTGGCAATTATGAGCCGTATGTCAAAGAAAAAACAGTGAGCCGCCATTGCGGTCACTGCTTCTATCATTAAACTCTTCTTTTCTTTGGAGGACGACAGCCGTTGTGAGGTAAAGGAGTAACGTCTTTGATCATTGCTACTTCAATACCAGACTGTGAAATTGAACGGATAGAGCTTTCGCGACCGGCGCCGGGGCCTTTAACGTAAACGTCTACACGCTTTACTCCTGCTTCAAATGCAACTTTAGCTGCATCTGCTGCTGCTAACTGTGCAGCGTAAGGAGTGTTTTTCTTAGATCCTTTGAAACCCATTTTACCGGCACTGCTCCAAGAGATCACTTGACCATTCTTGTTAGTAATGCTGATGATGAGGTTGTTGAAGGTAGCGTTCACGTGAACATCTCCGTAAGCGTCCACTTTCACTACTCTTTTCTTCGCAGCTGCTTTCGCGCTGTTTTGTTGTGCTTTTGCCATTTTTAAACTGAGGTAGTCTTGTAAAAAATAATTCCTATTAAGGAACCCGAATCAACCCTCCACCTACACCCAAGGTATCCGCAATTGATTCAGTAATAACAGGTGTATATAAAAAGGGAATGCTTAGCATCCGCCAGACCCTGTTTACAACCCTTACGCTGCTAACAGAAATCCATCGGTTACTAAGCCTTCCAGCTTATTATTTCTTAGGAGCCTTCTTTTTACCGGCAACTGTTTTACGCTTTCCTTTACGGGTACGGCTGTTTGTTTTGGTACGTTGACCACGAACAGGTAACCCTTTACGGTGACGTAAACCACGGTAGCAAGCGATATCAAGCAAGCGCTTAATGCTCATTTGCACTTCAGAACGGAGCTGACCTTCTACTTTGAACTCATTGGTGATGATGTTACGAATAGCGTTCAACTCATCGTCGTTCCACTGATTCACTTTTTTATTTACATCAATACCAGATTTCTCTAAGATATACTTAGCAGTAGCTGGGCCAATACCATAGATATAGGTAAGACCGATTTCGCCTCTCTTATTTTTTGGTAAATCTACACCGGCAATACGAGCCATATTCTTTATTTGTGTTTTATCGTTTAATTAGTTGACTGGCCAATGGCCATGCGCTTATCCCTGACGCTGTTTGAAGCGAGGATTCTTTTTGTTAATGATGTACAACTTGCCCTTTCTACGAACAATCTTGCAATCAGCACTGCGCTTTTTAATAGATGCTCTTACTTTCATTTTTTATGCTTTGTGTTGGTTTTAGCCAACAGGTACCTAATACAATGTTGTTCCTTACTTGTATCGGAAGATGATTCTTCCTCTACTCAAATCGTACGGGCTCATCTCCACTCCTACTTTATCACCGGGAAGAATTCTAATGTAATTCATCCTCATTTTTCCTGAGATGGTGGCCAAAATTTCGTGACCATTTTCGAGCTTCACTTTGAACATTGCGTTCGAAAGTGCCTCTACAATTGTACCATCTTGTTTGATTAACGGTTGTTTACCCATAGATTTTTAAGGAGCGCAAAGATAGGATTATCACCCATAATTCCGAAAAAAATGGGGATATTTTTCAGGCAATTGTGGAAAATAGCCCCCTTTCGGGGGCAAAAATAAGCTAAAATGCGGAATTTTAAGGATTTAACTCCACCTTGGTCATGTCGTAATAATGATTTTGGAGCTCGTGAACTGCGATGGCTGAGGTAAGATGACGGCGGTCTTCCCTCCACCAAATGTCCATTTTACTAAAATCACCCCCGGGAGGTACCATAATTCGAAACGAGTCTTTTAGATACTTGGTGGATCCGTCGGCTTGGGGTTGTTTTTGAAACCCGAGCATTTGAAGCTGGGTTTCGTCTAAAGGGATGGGATGCAATTGATCGGGCGAGAACCAGAATTCCTGAACCGCCGTTTCTACACACACTTGCTTGTCTTCACGGTTCAGATCCGTTACAGTTCCGATCG
>DGDD01000022.1:5240-5463 GCA_002385265.1 Chitinophagaceae bacterium UBA3961 | reverse complement strand
ACTAAAATCTGACGATAAAAAGTTGATGTTGTATGTAAAAGACCAATACGGAAAAATGAATGCTGATGCTTTGATGAAGCACACTTATTTAAACTTTCCATACACGGCTATAAACAGTATAAAAGCAAAGGAAATTTTAACGACAGAACAACTTGATAAAGTAAATAGCAGTCGTCCAAAAAACAACAAAACTGTTTTGTTTACTATTGGCTACGAAGGTATT
>DGDD01000022.1:0-4932 GCA_002385265.1 Chitinophagaceae bacterium UBA3961 | reverse complement strand
TTACTATTGGCTACGAAGGTATTTCGTTAGAGGAATACTTAAATCGTTTGCTTAAAAATGATGTAAAAGTTTTAGTTGATGTTCGTAACAATCCGTTAAGTATGAAATATGGATTTAGCAAAAATCAATTAAAACGCTATTGCAACAGTTTGGGAATTGAGTATGCACATTACCCTGAAGTTGGTATACAATCCGAACAACGACAAGAATTAAATACACAAGACGATTATGATAAATTATTTGCTGTTTATTGCGAAAACAACTTGACGAAAACAAGATCTTCGCAAGAGAAAATTTTAAACTTGCTGAAAGAAAGAAAACGCATTGCTTTAACTTGTTTTGAAGCGAATATATGCCAATGCCATCGCAAACATTTAGCGGAAGCCATTGAGAACCTGCCTGATTTTGAATACGAAGTAACACATATTTAAAATGGCAAAGACAAAAGTTTTAATCACGGTAAAAACCTACCCTGCAATTTCAAGCAAATATGATGAATTAGTTTGTACGGCAGGTTTTCTTGAAGACGGAAGTTGGATTAGAATTTATCCTATTCAATTCCGTAAAAAATCATTTGAGGAACAATACAAAAAATACGATTGGATAGAAATTGACCTTGTGAAAAACACAAGCGATTTTAGAAAAGAAAGTTTTAGACCTGTTTCTTATGATACGGAAATTAAGATTTTAGACCATTTAGACACAAGAAGCAATTGGTTGCTACGCAAAGAAATTGTGTTTAAAAACAAAATCTATGCTGATATTGAAGAACTTATTGCAGAAGCCAAAAATCGGGAAATAATGACTTCTCTTGCTGTCTTTAAGCCAACAGAAATTGTCGATTTCACTATTGAGCAAGTAGAAAGGGAATGGGATAAAACGAAACTCGAAAAACTAAAACAAGACAGAAGCAGTAATTTATTTGCTCAAGAAGATGAAGATTTGTTTGAAGTTGTTAGAAAGCTACCTTATAAATTTTCTTATGTTTTGCGTGATTGCAATGGAAAACAAAGCAAAATGATGATTGAAGATTGGGAAATAGGGCAACTTTATTGGAATTGTCTTTCTCGACACGAAGGCAACGAAGAAAAAGCAGTTGAAGATGTGAAGAAAAAATACTTTGACGACTTTGCAAAAACAAAAGATTTGCATTTATTTCTAGGAACATCACAAATTCATCATTTAACCGGTAAGAATCCGTTTATGATTATCGGCACTTTTCACCCGAAGATTGAAACTCAAACTTCATTGTTCTGATAACGAATGGCAAGAAGTACTGCCCATAACAAGGTATTGCCAAAAGCGGGCTAAACTGCTTCTATTGGGCATTTGTGTAAGGTTCAACAGTAGTAATTCTAATAAACTTTAGTGCAAAAATTCCCTGCCATCGGCAACACTTGTTCGTTGTATGCATCCTTAAAGAAACATGCAGTATCAATTCATCATTTAACAATACATATTTATGACAAGGCCCTTATTAATTTTGTCATTCTTAATTGCGACTAATGCTTGCTTTTCTCAAACACGACCTGAGGACAATGTTAAGCATATAAACTTACCAGCTTACTTGATTGAACTTGAACAATTTTCAGGTAGAGATTCAATAATACACATAGATTCAACTTACGGTTTTCAAATAACAATTCCAAAGTGGTGGCATATTAGGGAGACACCTCTAAATTTATTTGGAGGAACATTTCCAGCAGTTGACTCAATAGAAAATGCTTTACTTTTTAAAAACTTCAAAAAAGACGACTTCAAAAGTTTATCAGACTTTGAAAATTGGGTAGTTAAAGATTATAGTATGGGACAATCGCCAAAATGGAGTTCTCAACATAAAATGCTTCTTAAAAAAGAGTTGACAGACTTTAAATATTTAGGTAACGCTTACAAAGTACAATTACTTAGAGGAAACAAAATTTATGACTGTTGCTATATAATTACAGAGACCAGTACATCGTATGTCTGGATAGACTTTACAGCAACAAATACAACCTATCCTAAAAACTTTGACAAGTTCAAAGAAATTGTAAGCCTTTACAAAAAATTATAGAGAAAGGCAGCATACATCAAGGGACTTGCTACAAATTTATGACCTGCATGTCTAAGGCATATATATTGGGAATAATACCTCTTCTTATAGCGGTATGTTCATTCGGACAACTGGGAGCAGAGGACTATGTCATTTATGGTAGCATTATTCGAACAGAGATAAGAGACAGCAGTAGTTTGGCCGTTATTTTGAGAAATGGTATTGATAGTTTGGAAAAGAGTGTTCAAACAAGAGTAACAATTCAACAACTTAATTCATCAAATTTAAGTGATAGGCAGCAGGTATACATGTGGACAGAGAACAGAAACGGGCAGAGACCAACGGTTATAGATAGTAGCTTGACAAAGTTGCTTGCGAACTTCTATGGAAGTAATAATGAAAAGGTTGTAATAAACAATAATTTTAGCCACGAACATAATACTTTAGTTGTTAAAAGATTTCCTATTAGACAAAAGCATATTCAACAAGATTGGATTGCATTTTATGAGAGATACCCTAATGCGGCTGGTATTTTCTCGTTTTCAAGAATCAATTATTATTTGGGCAATACTACCGCGATTGTATGTTATTGGGTTAAAAGAAACGGCTTAAATGGACATGGCGCGTTAGCCGTTTTGAAGAAAAGTAGTGACACTTGGGAGGTAGAATACAAAATTTACCTATGGCACAATTGAGCCTGACAGCAGCTTACACCGGTTTTTGCGTCATGCTTGCAGATGCTTAAACCTGATCGTCAGTAATTCTAATCATCTTTATACCGGGCTGGCTGAGGTTCCCTGAAACCGTCACGAACGTAAAGCTTCAGCGGTTAGCCACAAAATAAATATATGGATGACGTAAGACCTTATAGAGAAAATATTTCAACATTCGTTTCTGCTATTGAAAATCGACTGGTGAAAACGATTTTGTTTGATATTGATAGAGAACCGAAGTTCGATTTATCTTCAATCCCTTTTCATTTTCTCTACACTATCCAAATTCAGCTTGATACAGAAGATTCTACTTATAGATTATTCACGTCGCAAACGAATATTGGTCTCGATACATTTTGGGCAGATAAAAACACCGCCGGAGTTGACAGAACACTCGAAGAGTTGAAGGTAAACTCAAATGTAAAAGTTGTATCAGTTGGTGTTGACCATGGCTACGTGTATAAGATACATTTACAGTTTAACTCACAACATTTAATATTGATAACTGGTAATATAAACGAGAATTTTGATGGTAGTTTTACTTATAAAAAACAGGATGAAATAATACTGGCTTTTAAAGACATTGAAAGTGCCGAGATTTTTGAACGATTGGCGGAGTGCCGCTAAGAATCAATATTCTAAAATGCCGGTTTTAGTTTATACCTTCAACTCTCAATCTTTGATAAACCAGAGTTGCGGGCTAAAGTAATATAGAACATCAACACAAAAAAAACTGGAAGGCGATTCGCCACTATGCACTATTCACTAAACATAAATTTTTTGAAAATTGTTATACCCTTTTTTCTGTTTGGTATTAACAAGAGTTTTTTACAGCACGTCCAGAAGCCAAACCATCAAAGTAATTTCACACTATTGAATACAGCTAACAAAATTGACTCATCACCATCTATATTATGTATTGACAGCTTGAAACTCGGACAGGATTATTTTATAAATGTTCAATCAAACGGCTGCTTTCATCAAAGCAATCTTAGTCTTGTTATTTCAAAAGAAACAAACGGCTACTTTGCATGTTTTAAAATGAAAGGAAATATTGAAAATAAAAATGTAAATACCACATTAAAGAAGATAAAACTTGGTGACTATCAAATTGACTCGGTGCGTAATTTCGAAAGACAGCTAATCTCTGTTTCTGCTTCACATTTTATTTGTACAACTGTAGACGTTTACACACTTTCAATAGATAAATTGAGCAAGATATATACAGTAAATAATTGTGATTGGAAAGGGATTGGAAAATTAGTTGGAATTCTATTTCATAACACAAATTAGCAGCATACAACATTAGGGTTTATGCAACTTGCGTACAATAAGAGTACTTTAGCCAATTAAAAATCCAATCTGCGGTTCAGGTAGGACATACCATCTTAAATATTATATCCTAATTTCAACACCGGCTTTACCATCACGAAACTAAAGCCGGAATAGGTCTGAACAGGTTATGGGTGAACGAACCACAAGTGACAATCTCTATAAAGTCCCTGCCGTAAGCCCTAAAAAGATGCCACAAACAACAGAAAATACCAAAAAGACATCAGCTGACTTTACCCGCTACTTTCATTTTCTGACAAAAGAGTATGGGTTGAAAATGGTGATGGAAAGCTATTCAATTACCGGCGGAGATAGGTATGTAAGAGTTTTAAGAAACCAATTTATACAAGTTGAATTAGAAGGCAACCAAAGCTATTTTCACGCAGAAATAAGACGGCTTATAGACGACGAGCTACGCCCCTACTCTGATGCAGATAACAATATAAGTTTTGAAGATTTAGCCGTCCTATTAACCAATAACCATTATGACCACTATGATTTTTATCCCGCATCTGTAGGGTGGCCAAAGGTTCTAGAAAATACGGCTGAACTCTTCAAAAAATCAGCAGAGCTATTTACAACCAACAAATGGATAGACACAAAAAGAATCTAACAATACAGATGTCTCAAACAATAATCACTAATTCATGAAGCATTTTTCAACCGCCTTTTTAGCAGTGTGTGCCATTCTCTTTGGATGTAAAGAATATCCTTGCACCGAAGCAGTTACAAATATTGCATTCATTTCTTTTCCTGTAGATGAAACCGATACAATTCTCGTTAAAAAATACGAAAAGGCTTCAAACTTTACAATCCTCATCGAATCGTTTTCTATTAATCAGACTAATAGCAACT
>DGDD01000014.1 GCA_002385265.1 Chitinophagaceae bacterium UBA3961 | reverse complement strand
CAGTAGGCTGGTTGAAAGGATCGGCATTGAAAGCAGGAGTGGTTGCTTGAGTTGTAAATTGTACACCACCAACAGATACTCCGTTGTTGTTGTAGATACCACCGGGCCATACTAAAGGAACACGACCGGCAAACACACCCATACCACCTCTAATAACCATTCCTTCTTCAGGTATACGATAAGTAAAGCCAACTCTCGGAGAGATCATCCAACGGGCATCCATGGTTTGACCGGAACGAGCTCCTTTCAAATCATAGTATTGAGAAATTTTTCCAATAGCCGTGTCATTAAAGAACTTATCGGTTAATGGCTTAGTTAACAACTCTGTTCTATCAGCACGGATACCTAAAACCAATGAGAAATTCTCGTTTACTTTCACTTCATCAGTAAAGAAGAAGCCCATACGAAGGGTTCTGAATTTAGCCGCAGCATTGGTGTTGTCACCTGTTGCTCCATCTACCAAAGAGAAAGATCTAGAATAGGTTCTTGGTCTTGCTCCGCTGTAGAAATCGGCAAGCGAGTTAAACTGATATGTTCCGAAGTTGTCGCGGATAAATGTATTTAATGCGTCGTTGAACTCATTGTCGGTACCTATAGACATTACATGATTGCCTCTGTAAAATTTCAAGGCATCAAAAATGGTAAGGTTCTTTGCTTTCAACAAGTTGGCTGCAGAGAAGTTTTCTGTACCGAATACAATGGTACCGGATCCGTCGAAAATACTTACGCGAGGGAAGGCTTGACCAAGAGGTCCACGGTCATCTAGCTCATCTGTATAAGTTACCAATAAACGGTTATTGGTATTGTTCTTCAGTGTTGATTTCAACTCTGCACTTAAAGAACTGGTTCTGTTCGGGAATATATAACCGTTGTTATAGAAGTTGATTGTTGTGCTGCTACTTGTAGAAGTATTGTAGCGAAGGCCCTTATTATAACGATAAGAAACAGACAAGCGATTGTTATCGTTAATGTTCCAATCAATTTTAGTATTGATACGATCAGCATTTACCAATTCGGGGTTGTTCAAGAAACCACCCGGATCGTATCCGTAAGTAGTTTTCAAATAACTACCCAAGGCTTCTACACCGGCTTGACTGGTAGTACCGCGGTAATCTGCATAGTTGAAAGGTTGAGGGCGTTGGTCTCTTTGCCATTCTGCTAAGAAGAAGTAGAACAACTTATTCTTTACGATTGGCCCCCCTACACGAATACCGTAGGTTTTATTTTCAAA
Organism: Chitinophagaceae bacterium UBA3961; assembly: GCA_002385265.1. Taxonomy (GTDB): domain Bacteria; phylum Bacteroidota; class Bacteroidia; order Chitinophagales; family Chitinophagaceae; genus Endoryza; species Endoryza foliicola. Next base: position 18,771 of record DGDD01000014.1, on the reverse strand, counting down.
GTTTGGAACACGTGTTCTTTCATAAACATTTGGAAAACCAGCTTTCGCAACGGGAACAGGAGATTTACCTGTAATGCTTTGGTTTCTATAAAAAGTCCAAGCAGATGCTTGAATTTGGTTGGTACCACTTTTTGTAACGGCATTGATAGCTCCTCCGGTAAAGTTACCAAACTGTGCATCGAAAGGAGACAAGATCACTTGGATTTGGTCGATCGCATCAATTGAAATTGGAGCTACACCGGCTTGACCCCCGTTTGTTCCGGAAGCCGCCAAACCGAAGATATCGGTATTGTTCGATCCATCAATGAAGAAGGAGTTGTAACGGTTGTTTTGACCAACGAAGGAAACACCACCATCACCGGTGATCTTTACTTGTGGCGTGTATTTCAAGTAGTCGTTCAAACCACGACCAACGTTCGGCAAATTGGCCATTTTATCGCGGCCGATACTAGTTTCAGTACCTCCTTTGCCGGAGCTAACTGTACGACGTTGAACAACGGTTACCTCGGTAAGATTGGTTGACTTATCCTTCAATGAAAACTCTTGGCTAGAATTTTCTCCAAGGCTAAGGAAAATATCCTCTTTCTTTTCGTCATTGAATCCTACGAAACTAACAACAATAGTGTAAGGACCTCCGGGACGTAAATTGTAAATGTTGTAACGACCGCCTGTGCGTGTGGCAACACGGTAAACGGTACCGGTGGGAACGTGAGTGGCAGTAATCGTAGCGCCAACTAATGGCTCTCCCTTTGATGTCTTAACTACCCCACTTATGCTACTATTGGTTTCCTGAGAGTACATGGCAAGAGGGAATACCAATAACGCCAGCATAAGGCGTACAATTCTCTTAAGCATATCAGTTTTGTTTTAGCGATACAAAGAAAGCAATTTATATATAAATATAGGAAACTAAATTAAAATGAGTTACCCCCCTAATTCCCCCCTTTTTCCCCCGGTTTTCGGAATACGGAAATTGGTGTAATGGACCCCCGAAATTGGCTAACTTTGCCAAAATTTTGAACATGCTCGATAGTATTGAAAGTGCCATAGAAGACATTAAAAAGGGGAAGCTGATTATTGTGGTTGACGATGAAGACCGTGAAAATGAAGGAGATTTCATTGGTGCAGCCCACCACGTAACGCCCGAAATGATCAATTTTATGAGCAAATACGGCCGTGGTTTAATTTGCGCGCCCTTGCTCGAAGACCGTTGCGACGAGCTGAAGCTCGACCTAATGGTTAATAATAATACTGCTCTTCACGAAACTGCCTTTACCGTTTCCATTGATTTATTAGGACATGGTTGTACCACCGGTATTTCTGCTCATGATCGGGCAAAAACCATCCAAGCCCTGATCGATCCCGCCACAAAACCCGAAGATTTGGGCCGTCCCGGACATATTTTCCCACTTAGAGCCAAAAAAGGGGGTGTTTTGAGACGTGCGGGTCACACTGAGGCAACAATTGACCTTGCCCGGCTCGCAGGTTATGAGCCCGCCGGAGTTTTGGTGGAAATTATGAACGAAGACGGTACCATGGCCCGCCTTCCTGAGTGTATGGAAATTGCCAAAAAATTCGATCTCAAAATCATCTCGATCAAAGATTTGATCGAATACCGACTCAAAACCGACTCTCTGATTGAGGAAGTTGTGAGGGTGGATATGCCTACTATTTGGGGTGATTTCAAATTGATCGCGTTTAGAGAGAAAAATACTTCGAACGAACACTTGGCCCTTATAAAAGGAGAGTGGGATAAAGATGAGCCCGTTTTAGTTCGCGTTCACTCATCCTGCTTTACAGGTGATATCTTAGGTTCACTGCGTTGCGACTGTGGCGATCAACTGCATGCCGCCATGCAATTAGTAGAAAAAGAAGGAAAGGGGGTGATTCTATACATGAATCAAGAGGGGAGAGGAATCGGCTTGCTAAACAAGTTGAAAGCTTATAAACTCCAAGAAAATGGATTCGATACTGTAGAGGCCAATTTACACTTGGGTTTTCCGATGGACAAACGCGATTATGGAGTAGGAGCTCAAATCTTACGTTATTTGGGAATCACTAAATTGAAACTCATTAGTAACAATCCTAAGAAAAGAGCAGGTTTGTTGGGTTATGGCTTGGAAGTAACAGATTGTGTGCCTGTAAAAATTGCTCCAAATCCTCACAACGAAAAATATTTGAATACCAAGAGGGATAAAATGGGGCACAACCTCTAAAATTCCTCAGGCTGTTCATCGTCCTCTCTTCTTGTAGTAACGGGTGCTGCTTTGTTCACAGTACTGTCTTCGTTCGCAGGGGGAGAGGATTTCTTTTTCTTCTTCTTTTCTCCTTTCCAAAGATCGCTGAATTGTTCAAAGTCTTTGCGGTAAGAAATACCGGCACCTGAACGGTTTTGTTTGCCGTTAGCAGATTGATAATTGTAAGAATCTCTATAGAAGAAAGTTAAAAGCAGTTTACCATCGGGGCGTAATTTCCATTCGGCTGCAATATCAGGTAGGAATTGCATAGTGGTACTTCTAGCCTGGGTGGCTGTTATTCCAAAGTCCAATGCACTTCCAAACGTGAACGTGAGTCGCTCATTGAACAAACTCTTAGCAAGTGAAAGATTTAAATTGGTACGATCGAGGTTGAAACCTCCGGCATTGTTATTCAATAGATAAGCGCCGTTGTACACTTGCGCATTGAAGTTTACTTTTATGCTGGGGTCATTGAATACTTTTTGAACGATGGAAGAGAATTGCTTGTTCAATGCTGCTGATATAAAGCTTGAAATGCTTCCTGTAACGATACCCTCCACGGCTTGCCCACCCAATCCGCTCTGCGATGAACTGGAAAGCGGACCAAAGCTATTAAAGATGATCAGGAAGGCTACTTGCTTGTTCAATTCATTTTCATCGTTTTGAATTTGACGTAGCAAATTAATTACTAGTGGGTCGTTTTTAAGCGGACTGTTTTGAGGCATTTCCAAATTGAACTTAATAGCAGGTTCCATCAGTTTACCCGACAAATTTGCCAGTACTTTTACTTTCCCTCTGTACTTTTTAATATAGTCGATATCACCACCTGTTTGTAAATACAGACGGTCGCCCAAATCACTGAACTTCACATTGTCTGCTTCGTATTCGGCAGCCACTTTCATATCGGCATCAAAAGGATCGCCATTCCAACGAATATAACTTCCTGCGTCGGGCACTAGCTTAAATGGTTTTCTAAACAGTGTTTGGAAGTTGAAATTGTAATCGCCTCTATCAATATCGTATTGACCGGTTAAGCTAAATTCGCCGGTGGTGCTGGCTCTCATTCTCAAATTCCCATGACCGATGGCGCTCATAATATCATTGGTTAACTCGTCCATGATCACATTCATTTTCGCATAGTTGTTGGCCGAGATATCGAGGTTGATCGTGAGTTTGCTTTTTCTGCTGGTTTCCCGCTCTTGCATTTCCTTACCATATGTTTTCCAAACGATAAAATCGGCCTGTCCACTCTCTTTGCCGTATTCACTTCTGATAAAAAAGGAAGAAGAATCGGCAGGTTGACCTTTGATGTTCATTACCATATTGTCAACAGGGCCGGTTAGTGTCATGTTCGCTTTGGCAATCACTTTACCATAATAGGCTTCATCGGTTCGTTTCGAAGTATTGAGCACTAATAATTTACCGGTATTCAAAGAGAAGTCGAAATCCATATCTCCAAAACTTTCGTGGCGCAATACACCCTTTGAAAGTTGTCCGGTGTTGCCCAAGCTATCTTTGATATAGAAACTGCCGAAGTCAATTCGGTCGTCTTTGAAAATAACGTTAGCCTTTGGAACTATGTACGAAACATTGGTATAGCCCACTGTAAGTGTATCATTTTCCATGGTTGCTTCACCAATGTATTTAAGGGCATTGGTGGGGCCCACAATGCGCAGTTGACCATAAGCATTGCCCCGCACTTTAGAAAATACATCAACTAAGTATTGTTCAAGCAAGTCTACTTTAGTTCTCTTTACATCGGCAAGCAAATCAAGATTGTCTTTTCCGGCACTGTCAGCAATTTGATAGAAACCACTGACATCAAATCGATAGTTTTGATTGTCAGAAATACCTTTGAAGTTTACTTTCTTTTGTTTTTTGTTATAGTTGCTGCTCAACACAATATTACCAACAGAGTCATCATCTAAGCGAAACTGTTCTACATCCCCATCCATGTCTACATGTAAATTTCCAAATGGATCGGCCACTGCAACATTGGCGCTCAGCAATCCTTCGAGTCGGTTGCTTCTAATAAAATAAGGGCTAAAATCCCCGATATTTATTTTTTGAAGGTCGATTTTGATGTCATTGGTATTGCCTATATCAGAGGGCTCGGTGGTAATTGAGATAGATTGTTGTCCATTATAGATTCGAACCTTTTCTGCTTCTACCAAGTCAGGTGTGAGTACCAGAAGCCCATTTTTATCGATTACCCAACTTTTACCATTGATATCGAAATTAGATTCATTGAAGAGGATACTTACTCCTCGCGGTTTGGTTACAACTTGGGCGGACAAGTTAGCCGCATTCAAAGTTTGATTCGCACTGGTGATAATTTTAACGAGCGAAGTATCATTTCTCGAATCGATGTTCAAAGAAGTGCCGGGAAAGTGCAAGCTGTCGTTGATGTAAACGTCTCCAATTTTCGTTTCTACCGAAAGGTCGGAGAGTGTACCTGCCCCTTTCAAATTAAGGTCGTAAAATGAAATGTTTTTATAACTGAACTGAGGTACTTCTGCATTGAGGTCCAACAAATTTTCTTTATCATTAATTCGACCTGTAAAAGTACTGTAGTTGAATCCTTTTAATTCGTAGGGGAAGATGTTTAAATAATCCTGTACATTCTTAGTTGAAATAACAAAGCTGAAGTTTTCATTTTTTAGAGCAGCTTTGGAAGGCTTGATATAGCTTGGATAGTATTTATTGAGAAAGGTTTGGAAAGCATCCGGCAACGCGAGGATGCTGAATTCTCCGGCCAATGCAGCATCGAATTCATTGCTTAATACAGTAATGCTTTTATTGTTTTCAATTACTGACGATTCCATTACTAAGGAATCGAAAGGCAATCGAAGTCCTTTATGATAAAGGCTGGCATCGTACACTTTAGCCGTACCTAAAAAATTGTCGATGTTGTTGCCGGTGAAATCGAATCTGAAATTTCCGGAGAACTGAATATCGTTGGGGGTAATATTTGTTTTGCGTAGATCAATGTTTGCAATACTTGCCTCAAAATCAAAGCGAGGAATTGCCTTGCTGAAATCAATCAATCCATCCAAGTTAGCTTTAAAGTTGGGATCATCGGAAGAAAAACGGCCATTGAAAAGTTTTTGAGAAACAGTGCCGTTGATCTTAATGTTTTTGTAATCGTAACTATTAAAAGAAAGCGAACTCACTTCGCCATCCAATTCTGCATTGATCGTTTTAAGTTGAATTCCCGATCCATTCACTTTCCCTTTGAACGCAATTGAAGAAAGTTGCGGAACATCGATGAAAGTTCCTAAGTCAAAATTGGAGGTTTGTAAAGTACCTTTATAAATTGTATTGGCTTTTGCCGGGAACTTCATGTTCAAGTCACTTACCAGTGTTCCCAGATTTGTTTCAATTGCGCCGTAGGTTACAAAATTATTGATAAAGCCACTGAAATTTCCTTTGAATCGAATGTATTGAAGTAAATCTAAACGGGGTTGCTGAATGGTCTTTATAACAGGCAATAAAGTAACGGCATCGAGATAGGTTGTTCGAAATTCATTTGCATCAAAATCGATGAATGTAGAATTGATGTCTGGTAAACCGTTTAATTTGATGTCGCCATTTAAATAGGTGTTATTACCCGCGGTTATCACAAGATTTTTTGCGCTTAAATTTTCTACAGTACCTTTTATCTTTCCGTCAATGGTGATATGCGTATTCCATGATTTCAAGGCAGGAGCAAAGTGTGCAATATCTGAACTATGCAATACTGATTTGTTGAAATCTCCTTCCATAGTAACGCGAGAAACAAAGTAAGCGAGGTCGTCAAATGTTTTGTACTTCATAGCGAAGTAATCGTGTAACCTTGTTTGCGGTGTGCGTAAATCGAGCTGACGGAACTCCATCGCTTCCGGATGAAAACGAATATTCGCATTCAAGGTTCTTACATCGAGCCCCCCTTTTTCGTAAGTACTCATGGCAACTTTTGCCTTGATGGAGTCGTTGACCAACACAATGTTTTTGAATTGACCTTGAATTTTTTTGAATTCAATGTGGTTGGGGTCAAATCCTTCACTGTATGGTTCGTAACTTCTGATATCGGAAGTGAAACGACCTTCCTGAATGGTAAGGCCATCAATTTTTATACTCCATTTACCCGGATTCCATCTTAAATGGTTGCTATCGTTTTTACCGGTAAACGGTATGTCTTTTGGTCGAAGTGAATCGGGGCGGTTGCCATCATAATTTTCAATACCGAAATAGGGTTGCTTTAAATTGATTGAGCTTATATGAATGCTTTTCTTTTTTAGATCAAATAGGTCGGCATTCAATTGCAAATGGGAGAGCGCAATATGTTGATCTTCTCCTCTCCATTTATCTTCTTGGAAAAACTGAATTTGATCCAGCTCTACTTTTTCAACCGCTAGTTCAATGGCTTTTTTGGTTGAGTCGCTGGTGCCACCTGAGAAATAGTCGGATAAGAATTGATAATTCCACTTTGGTCCGGTACGCTTCAAGTGAATTTTTGCATTGCTTAGTGCAAATTGATGGATAACAATTTTGTCTTTAAGAAAAAACCAATCGGTTAACGATACTTTAATTTCACCTGCATATAAGAGGCTGTCTTTTTGTTGGTCGTTTACCAATACTCCTTGGAGGTGAAGATTGTCGAAAAAACTGAAATCAACTTTTTTAATGGAAATGGTAGTGTTGAGCTCTTTGGAAAGGTTGGAAGCGATCTTATTTACCAACCAGGTTTGAACAAAACTTGTTTGAAGTAATAGCCATAGCAAAATCACCAGTGCTAAAAGCACCAGCAGGGTTGTACGGGCTATTTTAATCAGACGTTTCAGAATCAGGGAATTATTGGCAAAATTAGGTATATTCTAGCTGTGCAAATACAATACCAAGGGCGAATTCCGAAAGAAAGGCACCCAAATTTTGGAGTATTTTGGCAAATTCTCTGTTATTTCTCGAATTTCTTTGCAGGATCCTTTATTTCCGGACTTTGATTGTATTGTTGAGATTGCCCTTTAGGGATGGAAAGACTTGTCCATTTAGCTTGTTTTATCATTTTGCCTATAAAAACGATTTGGCCTATATGATAAGGGTAGTGGGCTAGTTGGCGGTTGATGGCATCGATCAAACTGAGCGATTCTTCTCGAATGGTAATTGTTTTGAGGAGGTCTTCTTCCTTGAAAGATTCAAGTGCACCGAGAAAGCATTGCCAACCCTCTTCCCATAGATTTAGCAGCTCGGCTGAGGGTAGTTTCCTTTCTACAAACTCTAGGTCCCTTTCTCGCCATGGTTTTTCTCCATCGGAGTTCAAAACATCTGTCCACCTACTCATCATATTTCCCCAAATATGTTGGATAATTACGGCGATGCTATTGGACTCAGCATCGGGAGTAAAATGAAAGTCGTTCGGATCTAATTGACTGAACGTTTTATCTCCCAGGCTTTTATAGTATTTCAATCGTTTGATGGCAGTTTGGAGAAAAGCTTCTCCCGGAGTTAAATTCATTTATCAATAGTTTTCACAAAGGTATCCAAGGATAGTGGGTAAGGTTCAATTAATTCCTTAAAAAATTCATATTTTAGCCTATAACCTTTATTTTAGGTGTCAGATTACCAAAACTAAAAACATCGCACATGAGAAAAGTTAGTATGCTTATACTAATTGTTTTTGCTCTTTGTTCTACAGCAAACGCACAGTATTCATCTAAAAAGAGGACAGGGTTTAAAGTAGGATTGAACTACTCAGCCTTAAGGATAAAAGGCGTTACCAGCTCTAGTTATTCAGATTTCAAAATTGGCGCGGTGGTAGGCTTATTCCGCGAAATTCCATTGAGTGAGCGCGTATTATTTCAGCCCGAACTTTATTACAGCAGATTGGGTGGTAAATCAAATGATATTACAACGAATCTCAGTTATTTTTCTATTCCGGCTTTATTCAAGTTTCATGGAAAGAAATTAGGATTCTATGTTGGTCCACAAGCGAGTTTGTTGTTAAGCGCCAAACAAATAGATGCTGCCGATACCAAGTCTGACATAAAAAGTACCTTGAAATCGGTAGACCTTTCCGGAATTACCGGATTCGACTACAGTTTTGGAAAAGAAGGCGCTTATGTAGTTGGATTGCGCTATCAATACGCGCTGAACAATATTGTGAAGAATCCGAATCCTGCGGGTACAGGGCTATTGAACTATTCGGTTCAAGCCAGCTTTGGGTTTAGGTTTTAAGAGTACCGTTATCATATAAAGAAGAACCCGCCTATGTGGCGGGTTCTTTTATTTAGTATCCTTCAGCATGGTCATCGCCCCGGCGATCTCCAACCGCTTCAATTTTTCCATTCGGAAGTCTTTTAATTACTTCTGTTCTACCAATTTGTCCTCTGTTTAATATTTTATAGCCCATTTGTTCCAATGCTTTCTTTGTTTCTACATTAAAATCATTTTCAACAAACACTACATCGGGTAACCATTGGTGATGGAACTTTGGTTTGTTCACTGCGTCAGCAGCACTCATATCAAATTCGAGTACATTAACGAGGGTCTGAAATACTGATGTAGTAATGGTTGTACCACCGGGAGTACCTGCAACTAAGTAAACCTTTTTGTTTTTCAGAACAATGGTAGGAGTCATTGAACTGAGCATTCGTTTACCGGCCGTAATTGCATTGGCTTCTGCACCTACCGCACCGTACATATTGGGCACTCCGGGTTTAACTGAGAAATCATCCATTTCATTGTTAAGAAGGAAGCCGGCGCCTCCAACAACGGTTCTGCTTCCGTATCCTCCATTCAACGTTGTTGTAACAGCTACTGCATTGCCATCTTTATCGATAATGCTCAAATGCGTCGTTTCTTCACTTTCTTTGATTTGGCCTGCTCCAACATCTTTACTGTTGCCGGCTTTATTGGGTTCGAAATCTTTCATTCTTTCTTTTGCATAAGCATCACTGGTAAGCGTTTTAACCGGTACTTTATAAAAATCAGGATCACCTAAAAATTTCGCTCTGTCGGCATACGCTCTACGTTCAACCTCAACCATTAATTGAACAGAAGCGGGGGTTTGAAAGCCATATTCTTTTATAGGTTTATCGGCAATCATTTTCATCATTTGAGGTAGTAAAATGCCGCCACTACTCGGAAGCGGCATGGTCAATATTTCGAAACCTTTGTAATTAAAAACTACAGGCTCACGGAATTTTGCTTGATAAGATTTCAGATCTTCCAAACTAATGATACCCTTGCCTCTGTTCATTTCCGCAACTATTAACTCGGCCGTTTTTCCTTCATAAAATCCTTTTTGACCGAAGTCGCGAATACGTTTCAATGTTTCTGCCAGCTCTTTCTGAATCAAGGTATCGCCTTCTTTCCAAGTTCCTTCTTTTACGAAGGCTGTAGGTTGGGTGTTGAGTCGTAAGAAATCGTTTTTGGTACCGTTCAAACTTCTTGCTTCTGCAGCAGTAATCACAAACCCTTTCTCGGCTAGATCAATAGCCGGTTGAATAAGAGTTTTGAAGGGTAGTTTTGCATATTTGTGAGCGGCAAAAAGACCGGCAATGGTTCCGGGAACCCCCGCAGCCAAATGACCATCCATGCTCAAACTTGGGATGGCGTTGCCCTGGTCGTTCAGGTACATATCTTTATGTGCTTTTGAGGGCGCTTTTTCACGGTAATCGAGTGTGAGGTTTCTGCCATTGGCCAGTCGGGCTACCATGAATCCGCCGCCTCCTATGTTTCCGGCGCCGGGATAAACTACCGCCAATGCTAATTGAGTAGCAATGGAGGCATCAATAGCATTGCCTCCTTTCTTGAGCATCAGTACGCCTACTTTGCTGGCAAGCGGGTGTGCTGAAACTACCGCCCCTTGAGTACAAGTAATTTGTTTTTCGATGGTATAATGAAAGGCATCTATTTTAGGGATTGGGGTTATCGCTTTTTGCGCTGAAAGTGCACTACTTAAAAGTGTAAAACCCGTGAAAAACAAGAAGTAAGATCTCATGCTTGGAAATTTTATTGAAAGCTATTGATTTGCAACCAAATTTACCCATTTTCATTTTCAAGATATCTTTTCAAATTGATTAATTTTAAGGCCCAAATAGGGAAAAATAACTTATCTTCCCATTCTCCAATATTTCTGTGAGCGACCAAACAACAAACTAACCAAACTGAGTCAGCTTATGAGAAATGTCTTCTACTCGTTACGAAGAGCAGGAATTGTTATTTTATCTGTATTAATTAGTCTGGTCTCTTTCGCTCAATCAACCGGTACCGTAAAAGGTATTGTAACAGATTCCAAAGGCGCAGTATTGAGTGGCGCTTCTGTGACCATTGAAGGTCAAAAAGGAGGCACGCTTACTGATGCTGCCGGAGCTTATTCTCTTAAAGTAAAACCCGGAACATACACGCTAGTTATTACATATGTAGGTGCCGCTGCACAGCGCTATCAAGTTAGTGTTAGAGCAGGGCAAACAGTAGATCAAAATGTTACTGTAAACGTTTCTTCCGATTTAACCGATGTAGTGGTTATCGGTTCTCGCTCCAGAGTACCTAGGAGTAAATTGAATACCGTGGTTCCAGTGGATGTGATCAACGCCAAAGAAGTAAAGGCTTTTGCTCAAGCAGACGTAACGCAAATGCTAACGTATGTGGCGCCTTCTTTTCAAAGTGCACGTCAAACTGTTACAGATGGAACAGACCATATCGATCCTGCGGGTTTGCGCTCATTAGGCCCCGATCAAACACTTGTATTGGTAAATGGAAAACGATATCACAACACCGCACTCGTAAATATTAATGGATCTGTTGGTAGAGGTTCTGTAGGAACCGACTTAAACACCATTCCCGTTGCTGCGATTGAAAGAATTGAAGTACTCCGCGACGGTGCGGCCGCTCAGTATGGTTCAGATGCTATTGCCGGCGTAATCAACATTGTACTCAAGAAAAACTACAAAGGTCTTCAGGTATCCAGCATGGTAGGTCAAAACTTTACCAATATGCCCTATGCCGGAGGTACAAATATTACGGATGGACTTACACGTCAAGTTGATATTTCCGGAGGTTGGGGTTGGAAGTCGGGTGCTTACGTGAACGTTAGCGCACAGTATTTGAAAAGAGATGCTACCAATAGAAGTGGCTTCGACAATATTCCATTGATTTATTATGGAAATGGAGGAGCACTTCCCGGTTCTGCTGCCGTTCCTTCCGGAGTAAATGCCAATGACTATTACAGATGGTTGATGGATTTAGACAGGTCAACGGTGTCTTCTAGAAAATACGACCGTAGAAACATCATCGCTGGTAACTCGGCAAATGATAACAAAGGCGTTTTCATCAATTTTGGAATTCCTATTACAGCTAATGTAAACTTTTATTCAACCATTGGCTATTCCATTAGAAATGGTAACGCAGGTGGTTTCAGTAGAAACCCGAACAGTTGGAGCCAACAACCTGTATTAGCAAACGGCCAACGTTTCTATTACGATGGCTTCCTTCCTAAAATTTATACTGAATTAGAAGATCATACGGTAACCGCAGGTATCAATGCTAAAATGGGAGAGTGGAACTTCGATATTAGCAATACTCAAGGTGAAAACAGACTTCGGTATGATGTAAAGAATTCCGGCAACTCTTCTTTACCCGCTACCAACAATGTTCAAACTGAGTTTTATGCGGGAACACTGCGTTTTGTTCAAAATACTTTGAATTTGGATTTGAATCGTAGCCTTGAGTTGGGTACAGGAAAATCTCTGAATATGGCATTCGGTGGTGAGTACCGCGAAGAGCGTTTCAACATTGCCGCCGGTGAATTGAATTCATATACAAATGGTGGACGCCAATTCCAACCCGATCCAATTCCGAATTATCCCGGTACTTCTTCTTTGTTTACTTTTTCTCCAGGTACCGCTGTTTCCGGATCACAAGTATTCCCCGGATTTCAACCTGCCGATCAGGTGAAAGCAAAAAGAAGCATTTATGCTGCATATGGCGACCTGGAACTTAAAACACGAAAATTCACTTTAGGTGGCGCACTGCGTTACGAAACCTTTGATGAATTCCAAGTCAACTACGATAATTTAAGTGGGAAAATTGCAAGCCGATATGAGATTACAAATAAGGTAGCTTTAAGAGGATCGGTAAGCACTGGATTTAGAGCTCCTTCTTTGCATCAACGTTATTTCCAAAACACTTCTACACAATTCGTAAACGGATTGCCTTCCCAAGCACTCACGGCTAATAACTACAATCCAATTGTAAAAAATGCATTTGGAATTGATGGATAGAAACCGGAGCGTTCTAAAAGTGTAACTGCAGGCTTGGTAGGAAATCTTACAAAGAATATCACCTTCACCTTAGATGCCTATTTTATTAGAATTGACGATCGCATTGTGTTGTCATCTCAGTTCAATAGAAGCAATGCCCTTGTAAACACCATATTGAATGCAAACGGTGTGGATCCAACCATCAATGCATTGCAATTCTGGACCAACGCAATCAATACTGAAACCAAGGGAATTGATGTGGTATTGACCGATCGTTTCCGTTTAGGTGCGGGTAATGCAACTTTGTCGATTGCCGGAAATTTCAATAAAAACTCAGTAGTCGGCGGAATCCAGAGTAACTCTGTGATTGATGATGCAACAAATAACCCTAGCTTGAGCGATCCTACAAAGAACCCTGCAAACGATCTAAAAACAGCTTTGTTCGATCGTCAGCAACGCTCACGAATTGAAGTAGGTCAACCCCAAAGCAAAATCAATATTACTTTCAATTACGATTTGCGTAAATGGAACATCTTGGCGCGTTCAGTGCGCTTTGGTAAAATCACCTCTTTAAATGCCGCAGATCCTTATTCCAGAAATGCTTCTACCGGCGCTTATTGGAATGATGTTGGATTGGGTACCGATCAAACCTTCAGTGCAAAATGGACCACAGACTTGGTGTTAACATACAAAGCTAGTCCGGGTGTGAGCATCGCAGTTGGTGCAAACAATTTGTTTGATATTTATCCGGATCGCATTTTTGTTGACTCAAGAAATGATCCAAGTATTTATTATGTAAGTCCTGTTTCAAATAGCTTGGGTGTGAACAAAACAACCGGTGGTTACAGCGCTGGTCGTGATGGTTCGAACAGAGGTAGATTCTTGTTCCCCGGAAACCAATTTGGTTACAACGGTAGATTCATGTTCGCTCGTTTAACCATCGACGTATTCCAACTGGGCAAAACGGTTAAAAAGCCGGCTCCAGTTATTGCTCCACCACCACCGCCTCCGGCTCCACCAAAACCAAAAGATACTGATGGAGATGGCATTACTGATGATAAAGACAAATGTCCTACGGTTCCAGGACCTAAAAATATGATGGGTTGCCCAGATAAAGACGGCGATGGCGTTACTGATGCGGAAGACAAATGTCCAGATGTTGCAGGTGCAAAAATCTTTGGAGGTTGTCCCGATACAGATGGAGATGGAATTGAAGATGCCAAAGACAAATGTAAAGATGTAGCAGGTGTTGCCCAATACGAGGGCTGCCCAATTCCTGACAGAGACAATGACGGAGTAGCCGATGATATCGATCGTTGCCCGGATGAAGCTGGTCCGGTTGGAAACTTTGGATGTCCACGTTTGGAAGACTTGAAATTCAATGCCAAAAACGTAACCTTCTTAACCGGTAGTTCTCAATTAACCACTCAGGCAAAAGCTGAGCTAGATGAATTGGTAACTATTATGAATAAGTTTGCTCGTATATCTGTTAAGATCGATGGACATACCGATAATACCGGTAAGCCTGAGAAAAACTTGGCCTTATCACAAGCGAGAGCAGATGCTGTAAAAGCGTATTTAGTTGAGAAGGGTATTGAGAAAGAGCGTTTGGAAGCTACAGGATTTGGTTCAGAGAAACCACTTGCAGATAATAAGACTGCTGCAGGAAAAGCTCAAAACCGTCGCGTTGAATTCAGCGTGAAAGGATAATCGATATTAGAATAGACTAAGCTGATTGGGAGTCCCCGCTTTTTTACGAGTGATTGTAAAGAGCGGGGACTCTTTATGTCGGGAAGCGACTACAATTTCTATACGTTTAGAATGCCCGTTGAATACCTTGCTCACTTTGTCCATAGTATTGTTGTTTTGAGAAAGGTGTCCTAAGATCAAAGTATGCAAGTTTTTGCCTTTGTGTTTTAGAAAAAGTTCGAGTGCTTGATCGTTCGAAAGGTGCCCTTGACGACCTCTAATTCTTCTTTTGAGATGATCCGGGTAACGACCTTCTTCCAGCATTGTGTCGCAATAATTGCTTTCTAATAAAACAGCATCGCAACGCTTAAACTGCTTTTTCACTTCGGCGCAAGCGTGACCGATATCGGTAAAAACGCCCATTGACGATTCTTCGTATGAAACCACAAAACTGATAGGTTCAGCCGCATCGTGATGCTTGGAAAAGCTATGGATTTTAAGTCCTCCAATTTGGGTTGAAACAGGTGCTTTGATGATTTGAACAAACTCCGGATCTAGCGGTTGGGAAAGCGCGGAATGGGTGCCTTCTGTGATAAAAACCGGTATTTTGAACTTACGGGTAAGGGCAGTGAGGCCGGTTACATGGTCGGAGTGCTCATGAGAAATGAACAAAGCCTTTACCCTTTCCATGGGGAGTCTTAATCGGCCCATTCTTCGCTCTATTTCCCTCAACGAAATACCTGCATCAATCAGCACTGCTTCGGTTTCATTACCCACATAGTAGCAGTTTCCATTACTTCCCGAGTTCAATGAGGCGAATTGCAAATTCATGGCTCAAAATTACAAAACTGTTCACAAACCGCTCATCCACATATCATCCCCATCCCTTTTTTGTTTTCCTTGCTTTCCTTACTTTCACTGCTCATTCACATTGATTATGAAAAGATTACTTCTTGCAATGGGTTTTACCGCATTATTTTTTAGCGGTTCGGCTCAACAACAATCTCCTGAACAATTTTTAGGCTATCCAATTGGAGCCAAGTATTCTGCTCACCACAAAGTAGTGAGCTATTTCAAATATGTTGCTGCTCAAAATCCTACTACAGTGAAATTGGAGCAATATGGTGAAACTAATGAAGGAAGACCTTTGCTTCTCACTTTTATTTCATCTGCAGAGAACATCGCCCAATTAGAGTCCATTCGCAAGAACAATCTAAAATTAGCCGGACAAAGTTCAGAAGCAGGAAATGAAAATGCGCCCGCCATTGTTTGGTTGAGCTACAATGTACATGGCAATGAAACTTCGAGTTCAGAAGCAGCCATGTTGACTCTTTGGGAATTGGTGAACCCAAATAATTCAAAGACCAAAGAATGGCTCAAAAATGTAGTAGTTGTAATAGACCCTTGTATTAATCCGGATGGGCGTGATCGTTATGTGAACTGGTTCAACAGTGTTGTTGGCAAAACAGCCAATCCACAGCCTTTTGTTCGCGAACACAGCGAACCTTGGCCCGGCGGACGCCCTAATCATTATTACTTCGACTTAAACCGCGATTGGGCTTGGCAAACACAGGTTGAGACCCGCCAACGCATTCAACGCTACAATCAATGGTATCCTCAAGTACATGTTGATTTTCATGAACAAGGATACAATAGCCCATATTACTTTGCACCTGCTGCTGAACCTTACCATGATGTAATTACTCCTTGGCAAAGGGAATTACAAGTGATGATTGGAAAGAATCACGCAAAGTATTTTGATGCCAACGGTTGGTTATTCTTTACCAAAGAACGCTTTGACTTGTTATATCCTAGTTATGGAGATACTTATCCAACTTATAAAGGAGCTATTGGTATGACTTTCGAGCAAGGAGGCCATAGCAGAGGTGGTGCTGCTGTGATCAATGCCGATGGAGATACACTCACCTTATACGATCGGTTGATTCATCACTACACAACCGGTTTGAGTACTATTGAAGTTGCTGCAAACAACAAAGCTCGTTTGCTCAAAGAATTCAAAACTTATTTTGAGAAAGCCAAAACAAGCCCCGGCGGCGAATTTAAGGCAGTGGTGTTAAAAGCAGATCAAGGAGACCGTTTGGCAAGATTAAAATCTTTGTTTGATAGAAATGGAATCGAATGGTCTTATGTTAATACAGCAACCTATACCGGTACAAATTATTACAGTGGCAAGCCTGAACTGTTCAAAGTGGATGCAGGAGATGTGGTAGTGAATATGAATCAAGCAAACTCCAATATGGCAAGAGTATTATTGGAGCGCAGCACTCGTGTAACAGATTCCGCTACGTATGATATTACAGCTTGGGCCATGCCGTATGTATTTGGCGTGCAAGCTTACGGGTTGTCGAATTATATTTCTGCGATCAGTAAAACTGCACCAGCTGCACAAACCATTCCTGTAGATGCCAATGCAACTGCATTTGCCATCAAATGGAATGGTTTAAACAGCGCACAAGCATTATCTGCCTTACTTCAAAAAGGGGTTCGAGTTCGTTATGCCGAACAAGATTTTGCCATCGACGGCAACAGTTTCGAAAAAGGAACTTTGATTGTAACTAAAACAAGCAACCAAAAATTCGGAGCCGGCTTGGAAGCTTTAGTTAAAGAGGCCGCAGCTTCAGTAGGACAGAACTACTATTCCGTTCGTTCTGGGTTTGTTGACAAAGGATACGATCTCGGCTCCGATAAAGTTGTGACCATTCAAGTGCCCAAAGTAACCCTTCTAGCCGGCGATGGCGTTTCATCACTGGGAATGGGAGAAGTTTGGCATTTCATGGAGCAAACCTTGAAATATCCTGTAAACGTAGTTTGGGTAAACGATTTGAATAAAGGAATACTTGCTCAAACAAATGTTCTAATATTAGCAGATGGACGCTACCGCTTCTTGAGCGACAAAACCATGAACGATGCTTTGAAAGAGTGGGTAAGCAACGGCGGAAAAATAATTGCTCTAGAAGGAGCTGTTGATGCATTATCAAAAGCAGATTGGGGGATCAAAGCAAAAGAGGAATCATCTGGCGACAAGAAAAAAGATACCACCATCAATAAATATGAAAATAGAGAGCGTGATGCACTGGAAGGATTCAACCCGGGTTCAATTTACAAAGTAGAACTCGATAATTCTCATCCTTTAGGATTCGGGTTCCCTAATTTCTATTACACCCTAAAACAGGATGATGTATTGTATGAATACATGAAAGACGGAAACTGGAATGTAGGCGTCATTAAAAAAGATGCGCATGTTTCAGGATTTATTGGAGTGAAGGCGAAAGAAAAATTAAAAGAAGGGATGGTGTTTGGCGTACAGCAATATGGACGCGGTTCTGTGGTATATTTAGCCGATGATGTATTGTTTAGAAATTTCTGGGAGAACGGTAAATTATTGTTCAGTAACGCCCTGTTTTTAGTAGGGCAGTAAAATCTGTTATAATAGCGTGAAAGCGGGGTGCAATACTCCGCTTTTTGCTATATTAAACCTAACTTGAATATTGTTTTAAAATACCGATTGCATGAAGAAACTTTTCCTATGCTGTAGCTTACTGATCTCACTTGGTCTTAGTGCCCAAACACCAAGCTCGGCAGATATCTATGTTTCTCTTCAAAAATTAAAAACCCTTGGTTCTGTTTTATACATTGCCGCGCATCCGGACGATGAGAATACGCGATTGCTTGCCTGGTTGGCTAAAGACCGTCTTTATAGAACCGGCTATCTTTCTCTTACTCGTGGCGATGGGGGGCAAAACCTCATTGGCGATGAGCAAGGCATTGATTTAGGATTGATACGTACGCAGGAATTGTTAGCCGCCAGAAGAATAGACGGCGCTGAACAATTCTTTACAAGAGCGTTTGATTTTGGGTTTACCAAAACCACTGAAGAAGCCTTGAAAACCTGGGATAAAGAAAAAGTGTTGGGTGATGTAGTTTGGATCATTCGAAAGTTTCAACCCGATGTAATCATTACTCGATTTCCCGAAGATGCAAGGGCTGGTCACGGCCATCACTCGGGCTCTGCAGTACTAGCTCATGAGGCCTATTTTGCTGCAGCGGATCCTACAAAATATCCTGAGCAATTGAAGCTAGGAGTAAATGTTTGGCAAGCAAAAAGAATCATGTGGAATACCTTCAATTTTGGAGGAGCAAATACTACTTCTGAAGATCAATTGAAGTTGGATGTAGGGTCTTTCAATCCAATACTTGGTAAAAGTTATGGTGAAATAGCTGCTGAAAGCAGAAGCCAACACAAGAGTCAAGGCTTTGGCGTGCCGGCTCAGCGAGGAGTTTCAATGGAATATTTTACACCAGTTGCCGGTGAAGGAGCCAAGCAAGATATCATGGACGGGGTAGTTACTTCTTGGAGTAAGCTTGGGGCCGATAAAATTGAAAAATCAATCGATGCCATTCTTGCAGCCTATTCATTGGCACACCCTGAAAACTCGGTTCCGGCACTTGTAAGTTTGTATAAAGATATTCAGCAATTGCCAGCTTCGTATTGGAAGAATCAAAAGTTGAATGAAACAAAAAAGCTGATCGCGGCTTGCAGTGGGTTGTTTATGGAGGCTGCAACCAATAGTAAGTACGCCGAG
>DGDD01000051.1:7866-8258 GCA_002385265.1 Chitinophagaceae bacterium UBA3961 | reverse complement strand
TATCACTTAATGGGTTGGAACGAAGATCGATTGGCAGCCTATACTCGCTTAGTTCCTGTAGGCGTGAGTTATCCAAATTATATGTCTATAGGAAGAGTGATCACCAACCCAAAAGACCGTCGTTCCGGATTTGGGAAAGAATTAATGCGTGTATCCATCGATAAATGCTATGAATTATGGGGAAAAGCGCCAATAAAAATTGGTGCGCAACTCTATCTCAAAAACTTTTATGAATCCTTTGGTTTTCAACAAATAAGCGATATTTACGATGAAGATGGCATCGATCACATAGAAATGTTACTATAGAAAAACATAGTAATTCTCCTACATAGTTTCATGCGTTAAAAAATATTCTTCTGCCCACACACAAGAAAAGTATTTTCTATCGTTTA
>DGDD01000051.1:0-7565 GCA_002385265.1 Chitinophagaceae bacterium UBA3961 | reverse complement strand
AGAAAAGTATTTTCTATCGTTTATTGTAAGTATGTCCAGCGTTTATTAGTTTAGGCGCTGAAATCATTGACCATCTGAAAACTAAATCTAATATCTCATGAAACAAAAGCTACAACCTTTTGTGTGGAAGTACGTGGCAGGTATTCTGCTTGTAATATTTAACGCGCTCCCGTCGCAAAGCCAAAACTTATTTGAAAAAGTTTCCAATTGGGAAGGTGGTTTTACCATCGGTCCATCAAACTTCTTGGGCGACTTAGGAGGTAACTACGGTAGAGGTACTACTTTCCTGAAAGATAATAACTTACAAATGACGAAGTTGATGATTGGAGGTTTCCTTTCTTATCAACCTTCAGAGTGGATCAACTTTCGTTTGAGCTTAAACGCCGGTACATTAGAAGGTGATGATGCCATCATCAAAGGTAAAGGTGGTTTGGAAGAAGCTCGTAAGATCAGAAACTCCAACTTTAAATCTCGATTATTGGAAGGCTTCATTGCAATGGAGATCTATCCTACTGTATTCTTTGAATACGAACCAATCGATGTATTTCATAAACTTCGTCCTTATGGTTTAATTGGTGTGGGTGCTTTCCACTTCAATCCTAAAGGATACGATAACTTCTCAGGTACATGGGTTGATTTGAAACCCTTGCACACAGAAGGTCAAGGATTCCCTGAATACCCTGATCGTAAAGAGTACAAACTTACTCAGTTAAACATCCCAATGGGTATCGGTATCAAATACTTTGTGAGCGATAAAACAAGCTTGAGTCTTGAAATCATCCACCGCAAAACATTTACCGACTATATTGATGATGTTAGTACTAACTATATTAACCCATCCTTGTTCTATACTTACTTACCCACTGAACAAGCTCGATTGGCAGAGCGTATGGCAAACAAGACCGATATTAATAACGTAGGTAGCACTACATTCGGTCCTGGCGACAAACGCGGTACACCTACCAACAACGATGCCTACTATTCTATCGGTTTCAAGATTGGAATCAGATTAGGAACAGATGACAGTCGTCGTTATACAGGAGATGTACGTTGTCCAATCCGTTTCTAATAAGAGATGATCGTTTTAGTAAAAGATATTTGTTAATCCGTACCCTTTGAAATCTAACGGAGCGATTACTATGAAGCAAATTCTACGCTACAAGTTTTATTCGCGCGCCCTCACCTCCTTGATGGTATCAGGGACCATAGTGGTCGCTTTATCAGGTTTCACTACAGTATCCCCATCTGCTCAGGTTACACTGAAAGATTCAATCATCATTCAGAAACAGTTAACCAGCAAAAAGCACAAAATCAAACTTTATCCCAACAACACTAGTTCAGTGTTATTTTTCAGCGCAAGCGGAGAAGAGGGAAAAGTGTATCAACTTTTCGTTTTTGACATTGACGGAAAATTGATCAAACAAGTGAACATTCGCAACAAGCAAACAACAGTGGTGAACAATATTGAGAAAGGTCAATATTCGTTCGAAGTGTTTAGTGATGATGAGCGCATCGAAAACGGTCTGCTCACCGTCAAGTAGTTTGTTGTGTAAGTTATTGCCAATAAGCAGCAGGGAAATTAGTAGAATCTAATATCCGGTTGAGTCAAAACCTGATCCGTTCCCTATTTTTCATTGTACCCACAAAAAGATTTTATTGATCACTCCCTGTTTCGCTTATTGGATTAACACACATAAAAAAGGCCGAGAGAATATCTCGGCTTTTTTATTCGTAAAGTATTAGATGGCCTCTAAGAAGTCGCAATGGCTCGAATTAATTACTAGATTCATTTTCTTTTTTTGACCACAGATCGCCACAGATTAGTACAGATTTGCACAGATTAGCCTTCTAATTCTAATCAACCTGACCGTCGGCTGTTTCATTATTAATTATTACTTATTAATTATTAATTAGCTCGGCTGTTTCATTATTAATTCTTACTTATTAATTATTAATTATCCTTACAACAACCGCTTCCCAATCTCCTCCCAATCCATTACCCGCTCATACTCCGTTACCAACACATTGTGCGGAGCATGGTACAACCATTTCTCTCCGGGGAAATGAACCAAGTTGCGACCGTGATCGTCGATCATCACATCTCCGGTTACTAGTTTCTTGTCGCCGCATAAAACCAATTGGCGCCAACTGATAAAGGGGAAATGATCGTTTAACCACTCCATTTTATCTTTCAACGAATTCGGAAATTCTGTTGCAGCAGATACAATGAAGAGTTCGTATTTGTCATTGATGGCTTTTAATACTTCCTGACTATTCGCCATTACAGGCAAGTGCCTGAAAAATCCGGGCTCAAACAAACGCTGACGCATGATAGGCTGCACTTCTTCCGGAAATCCTTTTACCAAGGATCCTTCTTTCATGCGATCGTAATCGATGGGGGCCGCATAACGTTCCTTGTACCAAAGCTCCATGGCGCCTAGTACATCGGCCATTACTTCGTCCATGTCTACAATAATTCTTTTCTTCATAGTTCATGCTTTAGATAAATTGCGGTATGACTTTCCTTGCATTTTACCAATCCTTCGGGCGTTCCTTCGAACAAGATCTTTCCACCACCGGCCCCGCCTTCCGGACCCAAATCAATGATATGATCTGCCACTTTCACTACATCCAAATTGTGCTCAATCACCAATACAGTATTTCCTCGATCGGTTAATTTATTGAGTACATCCAATAAATGTTGAATGTCTTCAAAATGCAAACCGGTTGTGGGTTCGTCTAAGATGTAAAATGTTTTACCTGTGTCTTTCTTTGCAAGTTCTGTTGCCAACTTCACACGCTGCGCTTCTCCCCCACTTAAAGTAACTGCACTTTGACCTAGTGTGATATATCCCAAGCCAACTTCTTGCAATACTTTTATCTTGCGATAGATATAGGGAACGTTTTGGAAAAACTCTACAGCTTCTTCCACCGTCATGTCCAACACATCGGAAATTGATTTCCCTTTATATCGAATCTCCAAAGTTTCTCGGTTATAGCGCTTGCCTTGGCATTTCTCGCAATGCACATACACATCGGGCAAGAAATTCATTTCAATTACACGCATGCCGCCTCCTTCACACACATCGCAACGACCGCTCTTTACATTGAAAGAAAAACGACCGGCATTGTAACCTCTAATCTTCGCCTCCGGCACATTGGCAAAAAGCGTTCGGATATCAGTGAAGAATCCGCAATAGGTGGCCGGATTGGAACGAGGGGTTCTACCAATTGGACTTTGATCGATCTCAATTACTTTGTCTACATGCTCAAGTCCAATGATCTCTTTGTACTCCAACGGAGTCATCCTAGATCCGTACGCATGTTTAGAAAGAATCGGATACAAGGTCTCGTTGATCAAAGTAGATTTGCCGCTTCCACTCACTCCACTTACTACGATCAGTTTACCGAGTGGAAACTTCACAGATACATTCTTCAAATTGTTTCCGGTAGCGCCTTTCAATTCCAAAAACTTGCCGTTTCCTTTTCTTCGCTCTTTGGGAACCGGAATAGAGCGTTTGCCATTTAGGTAGCCGGAAGTGAGCGTATCTAATTTCAACAAATCTTTTGGATGGCCTGCTGCCACTACTTTTCCGCCATGGTATCCGGCTTTAGGGCCAATATCAATCAAATGATCGGCAGCCATCATGATGTCTTTATCATGCTCTACTACCAATACACTATTACCAATATCACGTAGATGCTTGAGTGCTTCAATCAATCGCATGTTATCGCGTTGGTGCAACCCAATACTAGGTTCATCCAAGATATAAGTAATCCCTTGCAACTGCGATCCAATTTGAGTAGCGAGACGAATGCGTTGACTCTCTCCCCCACTCAAGGTTTTAGAACTACGATTGATGGTTAAATAAGTAAGACCTACTTCCAATAAAAATTGCAAGCGATCTCGAATCTCTTTCAACACATCTTTAGCGATGGCATTTTGTTTATCACTCAAGCGCTTTTCAATGGTTTTGAACCATTCTGCCAAAGCATCGAGGTTCATCTCACTGATTTCAGCGATGTTCTTTTTATCAACTTTGAACCAAAGACTTTCTTTCTTCAAACGTGTTCCGCCGCAGGTTTCACAAGGTTTAACGATCATGAAACCTTCCGCCCATTCGCGCAAGCCTTCGCTATAACCGTTGTTGAACCAACGTTTCAGCATGGGAATGATCCCTTCAAAAGGCCCGTATGGATCAAATTTTTCTGCATCGAAATCAATGTCTTCTTCGGTACCTTCTTCGTTTCCGTACAATAAGAAGTTCAATGATTTCTCAGAAAGATCTTTGATAGGTGTAGACAAGGATATCTTTTGCTTTTTGGCGATCTCTTGCACTTGGCGGTACACATGCGCTTCGCGTTCTTCACCTAATGGAGCAATTCCACCCTCTTTCACATTCAATGAATTGTCGGGGATCACAGCTTCCATGTTTATTTGATACATCGTACCCAATCCTTTACAAGAAGGGCAGGCGCCGTAGGGAGAGTTAAAAGAAAAGGCATTAGGCGAAGGTTCTTCGTAACTGATGCCGGTATCTTCGCACATGAGCAGTTTTGAATAGCCAACATTCAGTGGCGCAGCTTTGGGTGAATCAGGTTCTACTTCTACGAACATCAGGTCCTTCCCTATNTTCAGCGTTTGCTGTACGCTTTGACTGATCCTGGTTTTGAATTCGGCGCTCACTTTCAATCGGTCTACCACCACTTCAATATCGTGGATCTTGTAGCGATCTACTTGCATTTTCGGCACGAGGTCTTTGATCTCACCATCTACACGTACTTTCAGGAATCCTTTTTTTCGAACGTCTTCAAACAATTCTCGGTAATGACCTTTCCGACCACGAATCAAAGGAGCCAAAAGGGATATTTTCTTTCCGTTGAACTTTTTGAAAATATTGGCGATGATTTCTTCCTCGCTCCATTTCACCATGCGTTTGCCGGTATTGTAGCTATAGGCTTCGCCAATACGGGCATAGAGCAAGCGCATGAAATCGTAGATCTCAGTGATGGTACCCACGGTAGAGCGTGGGTTTTTATTGGTGGTCTTTTGTTCGATGGAAATAACGGGGGAAAGGCCTGTTATTTTGTCTACATCGGGTCGCTCCATATCGCCCATGAATTGTCGGGCATAGGCGCTAAAGCTCTCCATGTAGCGGCGTTGTCCTTCAGAGTAGATGGTATCGAAAGCCAGGGAGCTTTTACCGCTGCCGCTGATGCCGGTGATCACCACCAATTTATTCTTGGGGATATTGATATCGATGTTTTTGAGATTGTGCTCCCGTGCGCCATAGATCTCGATTTGCTCCAATTGAGAATCAACCGTAGGCGATTCCGTTTTAGAAGAAGCAGTTGTTTTTTTTGTTGCCATAGTAATTACGTACCTCCACAAATCCCGGGGTTCTATGCCGCGGGCTAGGCAAATTTAAGGCTAAATTAATTAGCAAAGAGGGAGGAATTGGGGAAATGTGGAAAACGGGAGGAAGAGAGGGAAAGATAGAAAGAAGAGGGGACAACAGGAAGGAGGAGGGAGGAAGAATTTATTGGTAACAAAAACCAAGGGTGGGGTGATTGAGGTATTTAGAGAATGTACTACAGCAAACTTTGACGCTGAATCAACGCTACTTTTTGTAAACACTTTCACACTCAATTTGTAACGATTCGGTTTCAGCAATAAAATAAGACTCCAATATCAAACTCTTGTTTTCGTAATCTAAATTAATTGAAGATAATTTGAAAGGGCTATCATTGAACACAGAAGTGGCTGGAAGCGTGACAGCAATTTTAGCCTTACTGATCCATACATTTCCCAAGAAACTTGTAGAGTCCATACCAAGACAAGTTGCGCTCCTATTGAATTCTTTAGCGTTCTCACCAAGCAAAGACATGTTAAAATAAATTCCTTTACCGAAGTTAGACTCGAAGATCGCTTTGTAGATATTTGTTGAGCCATCGTAAACCTTCGAATCACATGATGGGAAGAACCAAAAATCACCCACTCCGTCTTGTCCTGTATGAAAATTGAGCATGTATCCAACAGCTTGATAATTCTTACTGGAAGGAGTAAAATCGCTACAATCCGATTTTTGAGAGCAGCTAGAAAATAATACAATGACCGGTATGAATATTCTCAGCATAGAATGGGACATTTGATAGTGGGTTGCCAATGGGATTTAAATATTACTATCACTTTTTAACACTGGAGTTTTACAAAAAATAAACGCTTCATATCAATACTTCTTTATACTATTCATTGTAATAAATTACAAACAAATCCTTAGCCTGATACCTTCCGGTTAAATAGAGGTGTCTACTCAAAAGATTCATTTTCAAGGTTCGAAAATACAAATACATGGAGGAGACAACATACTCTCTTCGTGCTCCCATATTAACTTTTTCAATAGAAGATCAAATTGACTTTGAAAATCTCTAGAGCTCTTACTGACTAGTAAACTATCAGGTATTGTAATAATTGTATTATAAGCTTTCACAAATGCAATCTTCTCCGAATTTTCCAATTTCTCGTAGGAGTCCATCCTCAAGGAAAGTGAATCTATCAATTGCTGAAATTGTTTGAAACTCATGGAGTCTGAAGTCCTTGTTAAGTGAACTTGCGAGCTAGCTCGTAAACAAAAAATGGATAAAACAAGAGTCAACAATGCGATGCTTATGTTTGAATAGAAGGACTTCATATTCGAGTTGCTTACATTATCAAAAACCTTAAAGACACTTAACTAGTTTCATTCACTAGAGCTATTATATTGCTCCCAAATCGATCTGAACTTTTCTAATATTACCGGAAGTTTAGAAGTATCTCCAAACCCAACAAACCTACCTCTGGAAAAAGAAATACCCAACCAATCATCATCAGAGTGTTCAATAAAAGTATATGGGATTTCTACTGAATCCAACTCAGCAGAACGGAAATTGATTTCTACTGACCAACCAGGATTCGAAATAACGAATATCTTAATATTAATTTCGTTATTCCATGAGTTGTCACAATGTTCTTCAAACCAGTTCTGTAGCCAATCAAAAACGCTTTCCATTTCATTACTCATTTTAAAGTCATTTCTACCTTAAATCTAGCAAATAAACCGACGTGTATTTTGAACTAATGGCCCACCTCTCACTTTTTACTATTTAAAATTGATTGGAGCAGAATAAGCTCTTCCCCTTCTCGAAATTCATATACAGTCCGATTTTTACTAACTCCTTTTCCGTCAGTAAAATAAATATCAGAAAATTTATTGCCGATCATTTTGATCGCATAATTTCTAGGGAATTTCACACCTGATCTCACCATATTAGCTATCAATTTACTAATGCTATTTACTGTATCAGCGTTCGTAATTAATAGCGTATCAGTTCGACCGAAATCGCCCCTATCGAAAAAAACAATCTGAACAGCATTTACTTCTTGAGTTTTACATCCCTCAAAACCAAAAAATATGCATATAAGACAAATGACAATCGATAATTTTCTACTCATAGTTAGTGTTCAATATAGGAATATTAATTTGTGCATGCTCAGTAAAAATCGAACCTTTTAAAACAGAAAGCAT
>DGDD01000272.1:9552-15287 GCA_002385265.1 Chitinophagaceae bacterium UBA3961 | reverse complement strand
AAAACTTAGATTTGTAGTCCAAACTAAAATTTATGAGAAAACTGCTTTTTGGACTTGCCAGTTTATTGATAGCCGGCTCTAGTTTCGCGCAATTGGGCCCACTTTCAGTTGAGAAAATCATGAAAAATCCACAATGGATGGGCTCTCAGCCTAGTGCTCCTGAATGGAGTAACGACAGTAAAACCCTTTACTTTAATTGGAACCCAACCAATGGCCCGGCAGATTCCGTTTATTTCATAACAACCACCAATACCACGCCTAGCCAATTAAGCGGAAAGGAGGTTTTCGAAAAGAATCAATTCTCCAGAATCACCTACAATGCAGCTAGAACCGCAATGGTATATCTGAAAAACGGCGATGTTGTTTACGAAGAACTGAAAACCGGTAAGAAACTATTTGTTACCAAAACTGTAGACTTCGAATCAAGTGCTCAATTTTCTTTTAACGATACAAGAGTGGTATATGTAAGAAACCAAAACTTGTATGCTTGGGCGATCGCTACAGGAGAAACGGAACAACTCACAAACATAAGATCAGCAGGGGTAAACGAATTGCCAACTGCTTTTCAGGGTCAAAGAGGCAATAGAGGCGAATCAGGTAATTCAAATGCAAATAGCCAAGACAATTGGTTAAAAAACGATCAATTACAAGTCTTCGATATTCTAAAAGAGCGCAAAGAGAAAAGAGAAGCTACGGACAAGTACAATAGGTCCTTCAAAACAGAATCTTTACGTTCTATTTCAATTGACGATAAGTTTATGTCAGGTCTTGGAATTAGCCCCGATGGACGTTTTGTGAGTTACCGTTTGATGAAGCAGGCCGCAAATCAGCATTCAACAATTGTACCTAGCTATGTAACAGAATCAGGATATACAACTGATCTAAACGCAAGAACAAAAGTTGGGGGTGCTCAACCAAGTTTTGAGTTCTTTATATATGATCGAGTAAAAGACACTGTTTACAATCTGAAAATAGATAATATTGAAGGCAGTAAAGATTTACCTGATTATTTGAAAGATTATCCTAAAGAGTTAGAGAAAAAGCAGAAAGCTGCTACAGTTCGAACTCTTGCTTCTGGAAGCTTTAGTTGGTCATTGAAAGGAGGAAATTGCGTTTTAGATGTAAGAGCAAGTGACAACAAAGATCGATGGCTATTAAAATGGGATACAGCAACTGCAACCCTTAGTCTATTGGATCGCCAAAGAGATGAAGCCTGGGTTGCCGGCCCCGGTATTGGATTTGGTGCAAATATTGGTTGGATCGATGACCAAACATTTTGGTTTCAATCGGAGAAAACCGGTTATTCTCATTTATACATTCACAATTTCGCAACCAAGCAAACAACTGCACTTAGTAGTGGAAATTTTGAAATTCAATCTGCCCTGTTATCGAAAGACAAAAAATACTTTTATATCACCACTAATGAAGTACATCCGGGTGAACAGCATTATTATCGTTTGAACATTGCTGATGGAAAAAGAGAGAAGCTGACAACCATGACAGGTGCTAATCAAGTTACACTATCGCCTGATGAAAAATGGTTGGCCATTCTTTATTCGTATACGAACAAGCCCTGGGAATTGTATTTGCAAGAAAACAAACCTGGTGCAGTAGCGAAACAAATTACGAATAAAGCACAATCTGACTTGTTTAAGTCGTATGCTTGGAGAGATCCTGAAGTAATAAGTTTTCCAGCGGCTGACGGAAAGATGGTGTACGCTAGAATTTATACGCCACAGCATCCGCACCCCAACAAGCCGGCGGTTTTGTTTGTACACGGTGCAGGATACTTGCAAAATGCACATAAATGGTGGAGTTCTTATTTCAGAGAGTATATGTTCAATAACATGTTGGCAGATAATGGCTACACTGTTATGGACATTGACTATCGCGGAAGTGCAGGTTACGGGCGCGATTGGAGAACCGGAATCTATCGTCATATGGGAGGAAAAGACCTATCAGATCATGTAGATGCCGTTTCTTATTTGGTAAAAAATTATGGTATAAATCCTGCACATATTGGGGTATACGGAGGGTCTTATGGTGGTTTTATCTCTCTAATGGCGCTGTTTACTGAACCCAATGTATTTAGTGCGGGCGCAGCATTAAGGCCTGTAACGGATTGGGCTCAATACAATCACGGCTATACCGCTAATATTTTGAATGAACCCGCCAATGATAGCATCGCCTACAAAAGAAGCAGTCCGCTCTATTTTGCAAATGGATTGAAAGGCGACTTGCTTATCTGCCATGGAATGGTTGATGTAAATGTGCATTACCAAGATGCGGTAAAGCTTGCCCAAAGATTGATTGAATTAGGGAAAGAAAATTGGGAGTTAGCCTCTTATCCTATGGAAGATCATGGCTTTGTTGAACCAAGTAGTTGGACGGACGAATACAAACGCATCTTTAAACTCTTTGAAAGAGTACTAAAAAAATAAATCGGATTCTATCTGATGAAAAAAAGAGGCGGTTAATACCGCCTCTTTTTAGTTTAAACTTCTTTACCCATCAATGGATCGGTTGTTGACTCCTTACCATTCTCAACTTTTCCGGCATACCGTCTTAAGTAGCCATCGTATCCCTTTATTGTTATGGTAATATCATACCAACCATTGTATGCGTCTGTATTTATCAGCAATTCAGTAAATGGCTTTCTAGTAGTAGCGGGCACGATTCTAAATTTGGTAGCATTCTTTTTATATACCGGATCAACAATCTGTAAACTCAGAATTTCCTCAGTATTGTTGGTACATTCTAATACCAACCATTTCGATTTACCGTCGGTACGATACCCTGATTTTATTTTCAATTTAGGATCGGCCGCCGACCCTTCAAATTCTCTGTAAAAACCATCTGGTCCCAAAAGTTCTACTTGATATTGTTCATTTGGGAAACCGGCGAGCATCCATCGATCTCTGATGGTATCTCCCGATCTAACAGCATAAGATCGATTGTATCTTGCTTCATTCCGAAATGAATTTTTTGCATAGGCAGTGAATGGCACACCTAAACTTTCCTTTCCAAACAAATCTGTTCCTGATCCTAACGAGAGAATCAATTCATTGTTTGAATTATCGTACCATGCATCTGCAATCATTTCGTATTTCAATGCATTAGCCGGCTTAACTCCTTTTTCTTGCTCGGGCAAATACGATTTTAGTTCAACCGCGGTTTTGTTGATGAGCTCCGTAGTTTCAATTGTTTGATAACCATCGGGTACCTTTTTAAACTGGGCATTAAAAATTGATTGCATGAATGGATCTTTTTCAACCGGCTTTGGATTTTTTGCTGGGTCAGCAACTATGGGACGAAACGCTGAAGTTAAGTTACCGCAAATCGTTCTTCTCCAAGAAGTGATGTTTGTTTCCACCACTTTCTTACCCCATTTTTTATCAAGAAAGTGTTCTAAAAATTGAATTGAAGAAGTATGATCGAATACTTCAGAATTCACCCAGCCACCCTTTGACCAGGGCGAGCAAATAATTAATGGCACTCTAAATCCAAGTCCTATTGGGCTTTCTCGTGAATTTCGATAGTCGGATTGTTGTTCGTGAGTAACGTATTCATTTTTTACATCTATTCCTTCGGATGTTTTGCCTGAATTGGGGCGATAAGGGTTTGGTGGAGTAAATGGGGCGAGGTGATCGAACTGACCATCATTTTCATCATATGTAATTACAAAAATGGTCTTTTTCCAAATTTCCGGATTTTCTGTGAGGATATTGAATACTTCGCTAATGTACCAGGCTCCATACCATGGACTATCCGGATGATCTGAGAAACGCTCGGGTGCTACTAACCATGAAACAGTAGGCAGGTTGCCTGTTTTTACATCCTGTCTGAATTGATGAAGAATGTCCCCTTTGGGAATTTTCATACTACGCTTTTCGCCGCCGTCTTCAAAAACTAAATCTTCGAGCGAGTGATAATTGATGTCGCTTTTATTTGTTGTAAATGCTTTATCGTGAATTGCTTTTGCAAAATCCGATTCGAAACCTTTTTCATTGAACTGGAAAAGTCGCTTCTTGTATGTATCAATCCACTCAACTTTACTTTTGTATGCTGCCGTCAACTTTTTTCTTTCAGACTCAGCTATATCTGTATTGAGTTTGGCTTCAATATCTTTAAGTTCTTGTTCAATTTTGGGCAATGCACGTTGAATTTCTTTTTGATGTTCTGCAGAGTAGTAAGTATTGTATTGTTTAAAAAACTCTAAAGGGTTATCTGTGAAATTACCCAACCAAGCATCTTCTTCTCCATTGAACCCTACTCCTACACTTATTTCGTTCTGATATACTTTCCATGACACGCCTGCCTTTTCAAGTTTCTCCGGATAAGTTTCCCATTCCACCTCCTTACCATAATCTGAGTCGCCATTCCAAACATGTGCCATGCTTTTAGAATCGATGGATTTTCGAATGGTTCCCGACCAGAAATACAAACGATTGGGAGTAGTGCCCGTGAGAGAAGAGCAAAAATTATGATCACAAACTGTAAACGAGTCTGCCAAGGCATAATAGAAAGGAATGTCTTGCCTATTAAAGTAGCCAAGGGTAACCGGAATATCGTTATAGTCTTTATTGCCGTGCTTTTTCGCAGTTAACCAACCATCGTATTTCCCATTGTTTCGAGCATCTACCTGATTCGACCAGGAGTGAGGAAGGGAATTCATCCAAGTAGCTTTTGAATTCACCATGTCGAGACGAAAAGGAATTTGTACCGTATTCGAATTTAGCGGTTGAAACCACACCGGCAGCTTATTGGGTAATGTAACCGTTCTCGGATCATTGAACCCTCTAACGCCTTTCAACGTGCCAAAGCAATGATCGAATGATCGATTTTCCTGCATCAAGAAAACAACATGTTCCGCGTCTAAGTATGTTGAGCCATCAGGGGCGTTAATTGCCAGCGCATTTTTCAATCCGGGAGGTAGGCTGTTGAGAAGCGCTGTTCCGGAGCTCATAACAGCGGTTTTCTTCAAAAAAGATCGACGTGAATCCATTAGTTTTCAATTTCAACCGAAAATTAAGAAAAAAGACGGAGCAAAGTCCTTCTTTTACAAAGCCTAGTATTTGATCAGAGTATGATAACAATCAGGTCACAAATTGATAATACTTATTTTTGTTAACTTATGCTTCTGATAGATTTGAAACTATTAAACAAAACAGATGAAGGAGCCGTTAAAATTATTGAAGTGGAGTTTAGGAATAATGTATTGCTGGTTTGGCGTATTGAAGTTTTTTCCCGGATTAAGCCCTGCCGAACAATTAGCCGGAATGACAATAGAAACAATTTGTTGCCATATCATTCCGGCCTCTTTTGCCGTTAAATTGCTCGCTGTTTTTGAAACAGCCATCGGACTTTCCTTCTTTTTATTGAGACCTGGTAGACTGCTATTTTATGCTTTTACTATTCATATTATCGGAACTTTTGTTCCACTCTTTCTCTTCCCGGAAATATGCTTTAAAGATGCACCATTTGTTTTTACAATTGTTGGGCAGTACATTGTAAAGAACCTATTGTTTATAGTAGTTGCTATAATGATGTACCAAGAATTAAAACAAGTTTCCCAAACTACAACCTAACAAATGACCTGTTATAGCTATAACCATCACCTGTAACCCTCAAATAGTAAATCCCTTTCTGCAGATGGGCTGTAGATACCATCATGTTTCTTGAATTGGAATTAACGGGAATTGTTTGAATCAGCAAACAATTCCCGTTAATTCCAA
>DGDD01000272.1:0-9255 GCA_002385265.1 Chitinophagaceae bacterium UBA3961 | reverse complement strand
GGGAATTGTTTGAATCAGCAAACCCGCTTCATTATGAATCTGAATAAATTTCAAAGGAGCATTCCATTTCAAAGTTAAAATTTCAGCAACGGGATTTGGAGCGATACTGAATTGAAATGAAGGTTGATCAACCTTTGCGGTTACAACATTGCTTATAACAAAGCGGCCATTGATATCCACTTGTTTGATTCGATATTCATTCATTGTAGAAGGGAGTGGATCAATAACCTCATACTTTGCTCCATTGGTATTCAGCCTCGAAGGCATTATTTGGGTTAGCTTTTGCCATGAACCGGCATTGTTCTTTTCCACAACGAAAAAGTCATTGTCTTTTTCAAAACTAGTTTCCCACTTAATTGATACACGCCCTCCGCTAATCGCTGTTGCAGACAGGTTCTTGTATCCTACCGGTGTTAGCACTTGGTAATGCACTGTAACGGCAACATAATCAATATTACTTGAAAGTGTTAGCGCTGCAATACCCGTCGAAAATTGGGTGGCAATTACCAGCCCAAAATTGGAAGCATTGAAGTCTGAAGCCGTCCATGTACTGCCCCACAAATCATTTGAAGCTCCATAAGAAACCGTGGCGTCAGAAGCGCCCCAAGCGGTACCAATGGCTTTGTTGTTTCCTACAATAGATCCACCTTGAACCAAGCGCACGGTTTGATCCGAAATAGAGGAGCCAAGTCCCAAACCTCCGGCGCTCCGTTCCACTTGAACTACCACTCCACATATTACTGCTCCCGTTGGTATCGTAAAACCGAAATTGTTGGCCCACATGTAATTTGAAGTGGCTGAAGAAAAAATTCCAAGTGCAATAGATGCAGATGCATAGCTATTGTTAGAAGAGGAAGTATTACCGGAACCACTCCAAGCTATCGTGCCAATAGAAGAGTTGTTTGTAACGGTACCAGCTGTTCGAGGTCCGGCTGTTGAACATTGCGCCAGAATGGTTTTATTGGAATAGGATATTATGATCAGTGTTAAGAGTAAGTTTGCTGCTTTCATAATATAGGTTTATGCAGCCAAGTAAATATACGGTCATAGCTTTTGCACTTTTCTGAAGCAAATTCGGGCATTTTTAAAGGACTCTCTAGGGTTGAGCCTAAATGAAAACTTATAAATTTGACATAAATCAAGGGCTTTTTTTCACAGTTTTTGCCTGTTACAAGCCTAATGTATTTGGGTAGAATCGTAGAATCCGTAGTATAAATTCACAAAAAAAGCAGGCTCGAAAGCCTGCTTGCTGAAGTATCAACTGTATTGATTAAGGGAGTGTGATTTCTTTTGAATTAGTGCCCCATGATAAGACTGCTTTGTTATCGCAATCACCGTTGCCGTAGTCTAAAAACAAGGTCCGATCATTGATTTGAATTTTCAATACCCCTTTCACTCTCCAATCACATGCAATTGGCTTGATAATAGGAGACTCACTTGTTTTGATCACCGTTTTTCCGTTTGCGTATACTGTTTTTGTATAGATGTCGATAGAATATACGTCATCACGCACAGTACGCGTATCCATTCCTACAGTTTGAGTGAAGGTTTTGCTTGATTCGTAAGTGATGGTTCTTCCGCTTGGCCAAGTTAAAGACCCACCTTCAATAGAAGTACTAAATTTAATTGCACCATTTGAGCTGAGGTTGGTAATGGTTCTTGTTCCTTTTACACTTACACGATTTACGAAATAGTCGTTGAAAGTGATCTTCAGAACAGATCCAGGTCTTCGCAGCGGTGCTGAGAATTCAAAACTTATACTTCCTTTTCTAAATTTTCCATCTTTGCAAATACAGCCTGACCCATAATTTACAGTAATTGTTTTAGGGTATACGGAATCGTAAGAACTTGCTTCGATAGTCGTACACAATCCTATTTTGAATTGAAGATCAGTGAACAGGTCTATTCTCCAACCTAGTTGTCCAGGTGTAGCATCAATTACTTTTGATTCTGAATTGGTAATTGTTTCGACATCTGAATTCATTGAAAAGCCCATTTCATCGGCATCTTCAACGTAGCCGTCTGCTTCGGCGTTTTCAGACGACATTACTTGAGCTTCTTCATCTGTTACAGAAGCGCTTGTAGCACTGTTTTCCTTTTTACAAGAACTGAACATTAATAGCAGCGCTACAGATGCGCTTAAGAGTACTGACATTTTTGATTTCATGGCTTTAATTTTTTTTGTGTTTTCTGGAAAAAATCAACGTACCTAGGAATGGAACCATGCTTGAAAGTTTAACCGTTCAGATGGAAAATTTTTACTTTTTTTTGACAAGGGGACTGCCAACCAAAACCTATATCCGTGATTTTCAATACATTTACGGTGCTCTTTATGCACTTAAAAAAATTGAAAATGATAGTTGATTTTCGTTCCGACACTTTCACGAAGCCAACCCCTGCTATGATGGAATCCATTGTAAAAGCTTCCGTTGGTGATGATGTATTTGGTGAAGACCCCACTGTAAATGCATTAGAAAGAAAAGCTGCTGAACTTTTTGGGATGGAAGCTGCATTATACTGCCCCAGTGGTACCATGAGTAATCAAATTGGTATTCGTGCTCATACCAATCCTGGCGACGAAGTAATATGTGAGAAAACATCGCATGTATATTTATATGAAGGAGGAGGTATTGCCGTAAACGCCGGTTGTCAGGTCAAACTTTTGGAAGGTGTTCAGGGGAAAGTAAAAGCGCATCAAATTGAAGAAGCGATAAACCCCGATGATATACACCGCCCTATTTCTCGTTTGGTAAGTTTGGAAAACAGTACCAATAGAGGTGGCGGCAATTATTACGATTTACACAGTTTAGCCGAAATAAAAGCGGTGTGCGAAAAACATGATTTGAAACTTCATTTAGACGGAGCTCGATTGTTCAACGCGATGGTTGCTGCAGGACAACGGCCGCATGAAATTGGAGAGAAATTCGACAGCATTTCAATTTGCCTGAACAAAGGATTGGGTTGCCCAATGGGAAGTATTTTGATGGGCTCCGCAGCTTACATTAAAAAATCGAGAAGGATTCGAAAAGTGATGGGAGGTGGTTTGAGGCAAGCCGGGTATATGGCAGCAGCCGGAGTTTATGCACTGGATCATCATATTGATCGATTGGCTGACGACCATGCGCACGCGCAATTAATTGCCGACGCAATTAGTCACAAACAATATTGTAAAGAAGTGTATCCGGTAAAAACCAATATCATCATTTTTGAAGTGGCAGCGCCTCATTCGGGAGCTTCAATAGTGGCATCTCTCAAGGAGAAGGGAATTCTAGCTATTGCGATGGCGCCAATGCAAGTTCGATTGGTATTGCATTTAGATGTAACAAAAGAAATGGTTGACTATACACTTGAACAGATAAAAAAATCGTAAAGGGCGCCCCATAGGTACGCCCTTATACGTTCAGTTTACTGAGAAAAATTTAGAAAGAGGCGCTGGATGCCTGTTTCATAACTCGTTTTGTAAACAACGTTCTTCCGTTAATAGTGGCTTCTTTAACGCGAAGAATATAAATACCGTTACCTAAACCCGAAGTTGTAATGGTAGCTTGATTGTCGCCACCAGCCGATTGAAATGTACTTACTTGGCGCACATGACCAAACATATCGGCTATTTCTACAATGGTATTTGCTGTGGGCCAAACACCGGAAATTTGAATACTGCTTTGAAATGGATTCTGCACTTTAAAATGTTGTTCTGAAAAAGGATTGCCTTCAATTTTGATCGTTACAACGTTTGATACAAATGGGAGATATCCATTTTTCGAAACGAATAAGCGATAAAAATAAGTACCAGGTTTAACGTTCTCATCTGTCGCTTTCATAGCGCCAGAAAAGCCTTTTTGTAACTCATAGCTTGTTACTGTGTAAAACTTCATCCCATCCACACTGCGCTCTAAGGCGCAAGTTACATCAAGGTCGAGTTCTTCAAGTTCCCATGCAACTTTAGTGGTCTTCCCATCAGATGAAGCAACAAAACTCTTTATTACAACACTGTTCACTCCAAAACTACTAGAGTGATTTGCTTCTGCGGTAAAAACGATTAGAAGCGGAAAAAAAGTAGCTAAAATGAGTTGAATTTGCTTCATAGATTTGGATATTTGAAGGGTTAGTTGCCTTCATAACGCATCAAAATCTTTTTCTAGTAAGTGAAGCACAAGCGAACAGTTGTTTATTTCTACAAAATATAAGAAAGCACTTATATTAGAATAATATGTTGGTCTTGTTTTCGTAATTTCGCAGCAATTATAAAAGAGCTATGTTACCTTCTATCAATCCAACCAACACCGCGTCGTGGTCTAAATTGAATGATCATTTTTCGAAAATGAAAAGCATCCACTTGAAAAGCTTGTTTGAAAGTGAAGCCAATCGTTTTGAAAATTATTCAAGAACACATGGAGACATCATTTATGATTTTTCTAAAAATCATATAACTAAAGAAACGGTAGCATTATTGATAAGTTGGGCAAAAGAATGTGGCGTAGAAACTGCTATTAGCGCAATGTTTTCCGGGGAAGCAATCAATGTAACCGAAAACCGGGCTGTTCTGCACACTGCACTTCGCAATTTTTCAGAACGTCCAATTTTAGTTGATGGAAAAAATGTGATGCCGGATGTGAAATCGGTGCTGAATCAGATGAAGCTTTTCTGCGAAAGCGTTCATTCAGGTGCCTGGAAAGGTCATACCGGGAAAAAAATCACCACTATAGTAAACATTGGAATTGGCGGAAGCGATTTAGGTCCTTATATGGTTACAGAAGCCCTCCGCCCCTATTGGGTTCCGGGTATACAAGTTCATTTTGTTTCGAATGTTGACGGTACTCATATAGCGGAAACATTGAAGAAAATTAACCCTGAAGAAACCTTGTTTTTGATTGCATCAAAAACATTTACTACGCAAGAAACCATGACCAATGCACATTCTGCCAGAGCTTGGTTTTTGAACTCAGGTGCTTCTGAAGCAGCTATTGCACTTCATTTTGCCGCACTTTCAACAAATGAAAAAGAAGTGGTGAAGTTCGGAATTGACAAAGCCAACATGTTTCAATTTTGGGATTGGGTTGGAGGTCGCTATTCTTTGTGGAGTGCAATCGGTTTATCCATTGCATTAACAATAGGATACACTCATTTTGAAGAATTATTGAAAGGCGCTCATTTCACAGATGAACATTTCCGTACAAGCACCTTCGAAAACAATATCCCCATTCTGATGGCACTCATTGGAGCATGGTATACTAATTTCTTTGGAGCACAAAGCGAAGCTATTCTACCTTACGATCAATATTTACATCGCTTTGCCGCCTACTTTCAGCAGGGAAATATGGAGAGCAACGGTAAATCGGTCGACAGAAATGGTAACATCGTCAATTATGCAACAGGGCCAATTATTTGGGGCGAGCCGGGTACAAACGGACAACACGCCTTTTATCAGTTGATTCATCAAGGCACTCTTTTAATTCCATGCGATTTCATAGCTCCTGCTATCAGTCATAACCCAATTGGCGATCACCACAACAAACTGATGTCAAACTTCTTTGCACAAACAGAAGCATTAATGAATGGTAAAAACGAAGCAACGGTTGTGGCAGAATTTGAAAAAGCAGGTGTACCAAAAGAGAAATATCTTCCATTGGTGCCTTTCAAAATTTTTGAAGGAAACCACCCCAGCAATAGCATCCTGATCAAGAAAATAACACCCTTCACTTTGGGGCAATTGGTGGCAGCATACGAGCATAAGATATTCGTTCAAGGGATAATTTGGAATATTTACAGTTTCGATCAATGGGGTGTAGAATTAGGAAAACAATTGGCCAATACCATTTTACCGGAGTTGGGATCCGATGAAATTGTTTCAGGCCACGACAGTTCCACCAATGGCTTGATCAACAGCTTTAAGTCTTTGAGAAAAAGTTTGTAACTTAATTGCAAACAAGATTGCCATGAAAAATTATCTGTTTTTGTTGGGCTTTCTATGTCTTGGCATAACTGCTCAATCACAATTGGAACGCAAGCCAAAGCTGAATCCATTGTCTATAATTACAGAAATCAAGCCGGGTTCGGTTCTCCGGATAAATCATAACAAAAACATAATCAACCCATTACAAAGAACACCTGAAGCTAGACTATTCCCAAGTTCCGAAGTAAAATTGCCGTTGTTGGCGTATCAGTTGCTAATAAGCCAATTGGATGGCATGCCTTTAGTTTTGCCTACGTTACAGGGACTGGCTCCCATGCCTGTTGTAAAGCCTTCAGAGAGCTTTAGAAGTGAAATGCCAAATAAGGATTTACCCTCACAATATCGGTAGATCGGGAGCGTTTAAAGTTGTTAATAATCAGGCCAAAAGCCTGACCATCCAATACCTACTTATATAACGACCGGTTTATGAAGAAAAACCTTTTGCTGTCCTTAATCATAGGACTGCTTTTTGCTGGCATCAAAACTGCTGATGCGCAGAGTCTAACTCCCGTAACATTTTCTGAAAAAGTGGGCGCTTCGTCGCTAATCGTTGAAGGTAGGGTTGCCGAACAAACCAGCTTCTGGAACCCTGAACATACGATGATTTTGACCAGCAATACGATCGTTGTTTCTAAAATATTTAAAGGAAGTTTAGAAAAGAATTTAGTGGAAGTAATGACGGTAGGTGGTACTGTTGACGGTCAAGCCATTCATGCCAGCGAATTATTGCATTTAGAAAAAGGTGATTTCGGAATGTTCTTTTGCGCGCCTACGATACACAGATTGAAAAGTCCTACCACCGGAAATACCCTTTTAGACATTTATTCAAGTGCGCAAGGATTTTTAAAATACAATGAATGGGATCAATCGGCTCATGCACCTTTCGCACATTATTCAAGTATTGAACAAGAATTATATACAGCTGTAACCAAACAAACAGGTCTTGAATACAGATCACTTGAATCGAAAAACAGTCTAGTGGCTCCCATTTCAAAATCAGGTGTGAATGTTTTAGGAATCACCGGATTTTCGCCAAGCACCGTATATGCAGGAGCTTTAAACGACCCCACCAACAATATTCTTACCATTACAGGTACCGATTTTGGAACGGCCACGGGTTCTGCTGCCGTTTATTTCGATGATGCCAATGACGGCGCGGGAGGAAGTTATACAGGCGTATCAGCCACCAGTCCTTATATTATTTCGTGGACAAATACCAGTATACAGGTTAGAGTGCCCGGAGGTGCCGGCACCGGTTCTTTCATTGTAATGGATGCATCCGGAGCAACCACTTCATCACCCAGTACTTTAACGGTTTTGTACAACGTAACGAATATTGCCTTTTCATCCGGCACTGTAATACGTGAGGCTAATTTAATGAATGATAATGGCAGTGGCGGTTACTCTATTCAATTAAGCACAAGTACTACCGGATCAGGAGTAAACTTTGACACTTCACCCGCGAAAGCAACATTAGAGCGAGCTGTAAACACTTGGAGAGAAACAGCAGGTATCAATTTCAGCATCAGTGCTACTACAACAGCTACTCAAACGGTACAAAGTGACGGTGTAAATCTGGCTGTTTTTGATAACACCAATGCCGGCACAGGAGTAACACCGCTTCCAAATGGGGTACTGGCAGTATGCTATAGTTACTATGCAGCTTGTAATCCGGTAGCCAGCACTCAACCTCAGGTAACGGAATTTGACATCATCGTAAGAAATACGGGGGTGTCCACCGGTTCAGTAGCGTTCAATCTTGGCCCTTGCCCTCCCATGAGTAGTAGTACTTCTGAGTATGATATGGAAACTGTGATGCTTCACGAACTAGGGCATGCTATTCAACTAGGGCATATCAATGATTCGCACCAAGGAACCACAAATGGACAAAGAAATCCGGGCAAATTAATGAACTACGCCATTGTGAATTCGGTGAAGCGCGTTAGTCCCGACTATTCTGCTCACTTAGGCGCCTTGTACTTGGCTACTCAAGAAGGAAACACCTATGGTGGTCCTTGCGGGTTGGCTACAGCCGAAATGACCCCACTGGCCAGAACCATTGAATCGAAAGACGATTGCCCGGCAAGCTTTCCGGTTACAGCTTTGTCGAAAAACACCAGTGTAAACTTTGATCTGGTTCATACCACTTCAAATCGCTTTGTAGATCCCAACTATACTCAAGTTACCACAACTGGGGTTGGCGTGGGAGTTACCAATACAGCTTACTATGCTTTTAGAACGAATAATGTGGGAGGCAGTTTAGACCTGAGCGTTGCCGGATATACCACAACTCCAAGCACTCCAACTTCCTGTGCCACACCATTTGGGTACCTCACCAAGGGGGTAGAATTAGCTTTATACCAAGTTTCAAGCTGCCCAACGGGTCAAGCGTTCCCCACTCCCATTGCACGACTGACATTTGATGGAGACGGTGCATTGACTACCATCACAGGTTTAGCTGCTAATACCAGCTATTTATTGCTAGC
Organism: Chitinophagaceae bacterium UBA3961; assembly: GCA_002385265.1. Classification (GTDB taxonomy): domain Bacteria; phylum Bacteroidota; class Bacteroidia; order Chitinophagales; family Chitinophagaceae; genus Endoryza; species Endoryza foliicola. Next base: position 816 of record DGDD01000272.1, on the reverse strand, counting down.
CGATGGTATCGAGAACACTAAGGCCAATTTCAACCTAACGTTTACCGGCGCGGCGCTTTTGCCGATAAACTTTGATTTTTTCAATGGCATCGTTTTGCCAAAATACAACCAACTGAATTGGTCTATAGATCAATCTAGAAATGTACTCGGTATTGCTATTGAACGCAGTAGTGACGGAATCTTGTTCTCAGAAATTGGCCAAAGCGATGCGATTTCCGTTGGGTCAAAAACCACTTATACAGATTTAACCCCCTTGCCAGGTAACAACTTCTATCGTTTGGCAGTAAAAAATATGGATGGCACTATTGAATATTCAAAAATAGTGTTATTGAAGAGAGAAGAAAATCTAACCATTTCAATTCAACCAAATCCCGCTAACAGTCGCATGTTGATCCAATTGAAAACAGCCCTTGAAGGGAGGTATTTGGTTAATCTGTTTTCAAGCAATGGTCAATTAATTGCGTCAAGAACTCTAAATACAGCCGGGAATCAATCTCAAATGTATCTAGAAACTTCTAGTGTAAAATCAGGATTGTATTATGTGAGTATTTATGACCCCAATGGCAAACTTATTGCAACTCGACAGACCACAATACAGCATTAAAATAGCACAAAAAAGCCCCGCAGTTGCGGGGCTTTTGCATATCAGTTAGTTTGGATTACCATTTGTCTACCTCTTCGGTAGTATCGTTAGCAGAAGTACTTGCACTGGTGCTAGGTTCAGGAGCAGGGGCTGTAACTGCAGGAGCTGAATCAGCTACGTCAGTATTCATATCTGAACCATGATCAGCGCCTTCTTCACCTTCATAATTGTCG
>DGDD01000008.1 GCA_002385265.1 Chitinophagaceae bacterium UBA3961 | reverse complement strand
TAAATATATTCCCGATGATCAGGCTTTGTACAATAAAGTAGTAGCCCTCGATAGTATCTTCTTTAATACCTATAATAATTGCTCCTTAATGCTTGATGCATATGCCGATTTTTATGCCGAAGATGTTGAGTTCTATCACGACAAAGGAGGTTTCTCCAACTCTAAAAAGGACGTAGTGGAAGGCACCAAGAACAATGTTTGTGGGAAAGTAACACGTCATTTGGTGCCCGGCTCAATAGAAGTATACCCTATCAAAGACTATGGAGCTATTGAATTTGGCTTTCATTATTTCAGAAACAATCAAGAACCAGATGCAAAGCCCCACCCTGCTCGTTTTGTGATCATTTGGAAGCAAGAAGGCGAGAAATGGAAAATCAAGAAAGTTGTAAGTCTACATTAATAGAATCAGCTTAAATTGGTGTAAATAATAAATTATGAGCACTACGGCAATCTATATAATCCTTGCAGTTGGCTTCTTATTCCTTTTTCTTATTCTTTTTTTGGTAGGTATTAAGAAGAAGAAGAAATCAGTGATATATGCAAGTATCATCAGTTTTATTGCATTTGTGATAATAGCAATCATCACAGGGTTTACCATTATCAAGTCTTTATTCACCGGCTCAGAATATTCGCTGAAAACGGATGCGCCTACGATGTATAAAAACATTTTTGGACAAGCACCCGGTCCTTGTGTTAGTATTATAGCTTCAGAAATTCCGGTGATTCCTCGTGTAGATACAAGAGCTGCGATAAAGTTTACTGCATGCAGTGCCGAAATGAAATCAATTTTGAAACAATACCCATATACAAGTTCGTTTCAAAAAACACCGGATCCATTCACTGCAAACGATTCTTTTTCACCGTCCTCCATCGGTGATTCAGCATGGAAATACTATTACGAATTGGAACCGGGAGCTGTTTGGAGAACGATTTGGATGAGTAAAGACAGTACAAAAGTAATTGTAGAACAAATTGAAGATTAAATACCATGACACTTATAGCCATCTTTTTCCCCTTTTTATCTTTCATACTGAGAGGAAGAATTCTCACCGGAATTCTATGCCTCATTCTTCAAATAACCCTTATTGGATGGATACCTGCAGCAGTATGGGCTGTTATCTCTCTTCAAAATGCACGTGCAGATAGAAGAACAGAGCGGATTGTGAGAGCAATGAAGAATTAATAAGTAATAATTAATAATGAACAACGGAGTACAGGAACGAGGATAAGAGGAGACGAGGATAGAGGAAATACAGAGAAAGAAGAGGAAGAAGAACAGGGGGTAATAGAGGAACGAGGATGAGAGGAGACGAAGATAGAGGAAATGCAGAGAGACAGCCTGCGCTGCGAAGTCGCTGCGGGCCTGTCCTGAGAAGGCCGAAGGACGCTGCGCCGCCGTGGTAATTATAATTAATAATTAAGAAGTAAGAATTAAGAATGGAACAGCCGGGGTGGTAATTGGTGAATTTGGGAGTTTGTGAATGTGGGAATGAATTGCAACTTGAACCGAGGCTATACAACAATACTTTGCGAATTCTTTGCGCACTTAGCGGTCGTTGCGGTGAAGCTACTCCGAATATCGAAATCTAAGAACCCAACACCAAATTCCCCTAGTTTTCTTAATTTAACAAAAAACATTGCCATGGTTGAACCTATAACCAACGACTTCAATGCAGAAATGGACTATTGGATCGATCAACTCAACGATTATACTCCAGAACAATTTGAATTAAAGCCATCTGCATCGGAATGGTCGGTAGGCCAGATGTATCAGCACCTGTTGGAGGCTACAGTATATTTTTTCAAGAACACCAGAGAATGCATCCAATCCGATACAAATAAACACGAGCAACTCACTTTGAAAGGTCAAGGTTTCTTTGAGATGGGGGCACTACCCGCAGTTCGCATTGAAGGCCCTCCTACTAATAAACTCACTCAACAGCCTGAGAGCATTGAGTACATTAGAGAAAAATTAAGTTCGCTGAAAGAAAAAGTAAACACAATATTTCACGATTTGCATCACAACAACAAAGGGGGTAAAAAGCAACATTTCGATTTGGGATTTTTCGCAGCAGATCAATGGATGCTTTTTATGTATTTGCATTTGCATCATCATCGTTTGCAAGAAGCAAGGTTGCGAGAATGGCTCAAGTTAAATTGATGTGCTATTTGGTTAGTAAAGTACATCTATTTTTTATTATAGCACTCAGGTTGCTGTTGTACTCTATTTTACGGGCCAATAGAATCTAATACCTTTACGAAATGTTTGAACCAGGATATACCGAAGTGGTTGTGTTCTATCGTTTTGGAGAAGGGATAGAAGACTATTTTATTGAAACCGTAGAAGCAAGAAAGGAAGGAGCATATTTCAAACTCGTGAATGCCCCAGTATTTGCCCCCAATTTGTCTGCCGAAGACATCGTACGTTGTCGAGAAGAAAACGGCAAGAACTATTACGAGGAATTGATTCATGCCTCTGAGTTCAGTACCATTCAAATTCTCGTAAACAGTATCGAACAGAAGAAAGGGATTGAACTCGCCCTTGCCGCCTATGAATGTGACGTAAACCCCTATGTGGCTCCTAATTTCATCGTACTTACTGTGTATCCGGATGCCGACTATCGGTCCATTCAAAAATACCTAATGAGCAAAGTTCGAGAAGACGCGATTCAATTCAAAGAAGCCAGTTTAAGAACAAAACATAAGGCATCGCTGATGTAATCACGTCTGCTGTTTAAAAATTTTGTATATTCAGGTAGCAGTCAAAAGTCGCTTTGTTGTAATATTAACTTATCCTGCAATCAATGAAGCAAAAAAGATTATCTCCTATTTGGTGGATAGGAATGCTCGCTTGTATTCCATTTGCATTTGTATTGATAAAGCGCAATGCTGACGAGGCTACACAGAAAAACACAATTACAACTACAAGCTCTTACCAATGGATTAAACTACTTGATTCTGCTCCTTGGAAGAAAACTTACAATTATCAGCTTTTTGCAATCAGAGACACGCTCTGGTGCTTTCATCCCGATACTGTTTGGTATTCCTTGGATGCCGTTAATTGGAGCACTTCGGGTCTGTCTGATGCTGTTAATAATCAAGCCTTCCTTGATTACGTAGTTAAAAACGACACGGTTTTCGGTTTTGGTTATTTTGAAGGAAACATTGAACGGTATACTTTTCAACCCAAATTGTTTATTACGTCCAATCTTCGTTCTTGGAAAGAATCTGCTAGCAATTTACCACGATTGTTCTTTTATCATCCATTTGTGTTCAATAACAAGTTTTGGATTATTGGTGGGGAAGAACAAGAAGTAAGTTCAGAAATATGGTCATCTAACGATGGAAGAAATTGGTTCAAAGAAAAGGCCAGTACGGCGCTGGGTAAAAGAACCGGCTCTCAAATTGTTAATCTTCGAGACACCCTCTATTTGCTGAACAATGATGTTTGGCGTTCTACAGATGCAATCAATTGGACAAAAGTATCGGATGCCATTGTGCCAGGCCAAACAATTTTTGGCTATACAGCTTTGGTTTATAATCAGAAGATATGGTTGCTTGGATGCAATAGAAACGGCCAATTCACCAGCAACGTATTGAATAGCAGTGATGGTATTCATTGGGAAGAACAAGAGGCTCCTTGGCTGCCACGAGGAGGAATTGCTGCCACTGTATTTAAGAATCAAATTATTATGACGGGTGGCAAATATGGTGGAACACCCAATCACCCTGAGTTTCGCTATGATAACGACGTTTGGGTGATGTATTAAGATTTTGTATATTACGTTAGATACCACATCAAAACTCAACTTCCATGAGATCAATTGCTCTTGAATTCAAATGGGCCATTTACTTCACGCTAATGATGTTAGCTTGGGTTCTTGCTGAAAAATTTCTAGGCTTTTACTCAACGCGCATTGCACTGCATAATACGGTAACTTTTTTTGTAGCCATTCCTTCAATTCTTTTGTATGTTCTTGAAATGAGAAACAAGCGAGAGGATTATTATGGTGGCCCAATGACCTATTTGCAAGGGTTAAGATCGGGTGTAGTTATGACGCTTTTTGTGGCAATTCTAACACCCCTTTCTCAATACTTGATTCATAATTATCTTTCACCTGAGTTTTTCTCGAATATGATCGATTACAATGTTTCTAGTGGTAAAATGAAATTGGCAGAAGCTGAAGCGTATTTCAATTTGGATAATTTTATGCTGGAGTCTACTATTTTTTCTGCAGTAGTGGGTATTGTTACTGCGGCCATTGTAGCCATATTCATGAAAAGGAAAGTGGTTTCGGTGTCTTGAATTACTCGTTGGGCCCTAAGCTTTGGATTTTTCTGACCACAGAATAGAATTCGAAATTTAAAGTAGTTTTACCGCAGCGGCGCAGCGATCGCGGCGGATTCGCAGCGAATCCCCGTGCCACTGAGCCTCCGTGGTTCTGTATTTCCTCGCTCCTCGTCTCCTCTTATCCTCGTTCCTGTACTCTGCTGTTTCATTATTAATTATTACTTATTAATTATTAATTACCTCGGCTGTTCCATTATTAATTATTACTTCTTAATTATTAATTCGTCTTTGTTTTCCCGATTCCATAAATCCATTTACTCATTGCGTAATAACTCGCTTTGCTCTCACTGTTAGTTTTGTGCACGAATTGAAAATGTAAAAAATTAATTGATGAGAAAATTATTAGTAGCGTTGTTATTTATTACGGGATCCGCCACTGCACAGGATTCTACCAAGAAGAAAGTTTTAAATGAAGTAGTAGTATATGGAAAAAAGAATATTTATAAAATCGACACTAGTAACACAGTAGCTAAAATGCCTTTGCGCGATTTGGATAATCCGCAGGTGTACAATTCTATTTCGAAATTTATATTGAAAGACCAACAGATCACCAATCTGCAAACAGCATTGAACAACGCAACTGGTATCAGTCGCCTATGGGAAAGTACCGGTAGAGGTGGCGACGGTGCCGAGTATTATTCTATGCGTGGGTTTGCACTTCAACCCACATTATTAAACGGTATGCCCAATATCGTGAATGGAACCATTGATCCCATTAATATTGAAACCATTGAAGTGATCAAAGGCCCCAGTGGAACGCTTTATGGCGGCGCTGTTGCATCCTATGGTGGATTGATCAACATCGTTACTAAAAAAGCCTATGAAGGATTTGGAGGCGAAATTGGTTTTATGACAGGAACCAATAATATGAATCGCTTTACCGCAGATATCAATGCTCCAATCTCCCAAAATGTATGGGCTCGCGTGAATGCTGCTTATCATTATGAGAATACCTTTCAAGATGCGGGATTCCGGAAGTCAATATATGTTGCGCCTTCTTTCAAGATCAATGCGAACAAAAAATTGACGTTCTTGATCAATACAGAATTTAGAAATGGAGAGTCTGCCAATGCGCCAATGATCTTCTTGAACCGTTACAATCCATTGTCTTTTAGTTCAATTGATGTTTTCGAAAAGAACTATAAGAAGGCTTTTACTACTAATAGCCTCTCTATTAAAAATCCCGGATTTGCGATTCAAGCGCAAGCCAACTACCAACTTTCAAAATATTGGACTTCACAGACTGTTGTTTCTAGTAGCAATACTAAGACAGACGGCTACTACCACTATTTGTGGGACGCTTCCAATGGTGATCAATTCACTCGTTATATTTCAAAGAGAAATGGTGCAACCTATACTACTGATCTTCAGCAAAACTTCATCGGTAAATGGGAACTTGGATCAGTTGAGAGTGATTTGTTGATTGGCTTCGATTACCTTCAATCCAATATTGAAAACAATAGCACCGGATGGGTGGCAAACGGAGTGGTATCACTTGTTAACGGAACAGACGGTGGTATCTTAACCAGTCAAAAAGTAGACAACCTCGTTGTAAACAGTAGTGAAGGAAAGTCAAGAGCCGTTACAAAAATTGCTGCGGCTTATGTTTCCAATTTGTGGCATCTTACAGATAAGCTGAGTGCTATGACTAGCTTGCGTATTGACAATTTCAAGGGCTTGCCGTTGTATGCAGCCGGAGAAATCAAATCGCAAACTACGCTATCACCTAAGCTGGGCTTAATTTATCAACCGGTTAAAGACAAATGGTCTTTCTTCGCCAACTACATGAACGGCTTCACGAACTTAGCCCCTGCAACGGTTTCAGATGTAAACGGACAAAACCCTACTATTAAAATTTTCGATCCTGAACATGCGAATCAGTGGGAAGTAGGAACCAAAGCAAGTTTGTACAAAGACCGAATTGCTATTACCGCTAGCTACTATTCTATTTTGGTTACCAATAAAACCATGACCGATCCTACTAACCCAAACAATACCATTCAAGGTGGTGAAGTTGAAAGCAAAGGAGTTGAATTCAGCGTTACAACAAATCCAATTGAAGGATTGAGTATTGTAACAGGGTTTAGCCACAACGATTCAAAAGTTACTAAAGACGCTACCGATGGTGGATACTTGAACATGCGTCCGGAAGAAGCAGGTCCTACTGATCTCTTTAACTTCTGGGCTAACTATAAAGTAGGCAAAGGAGTATTGCGTGGGTTAAGTGTTGGTTTCGGTGCAAATCATGCGAGTAAGCACTATACTTTGAACCGAAGCAATATTGGACAATTCGCATTACCTGAATACACCGTTCTTAATTCGGTTCTTTCTTACAATGGCGCTAACTATACCATTAGTGTGAAAGTAGACAATCTTACCAATCAAAAATATTACCGCGGATGGAGTACCGTTACTCCTCAAGCGTTGAGAACTGCTTCATTAGGGTTCACTTATAAATTCTAATGATGGTAAAAACAGTAGTTAGACAAATACACCTCTGGCTCGGACTTCTGTCCGGGCTACTGGTGTTTATAATCGCCATTACAGGTGCCATCTACACTTTTCAAGAGGAGATTCAAGATGCGATGAAGGACTATCGTTTTACGGCAGTGCAGCAAACACCGGTGAAACTCCCCTCAGATTTGTTACCAATTGCTGAAAATGAACTACCAGGAAAAAAGGTGCATTCCATTCAGTATAGCACAGCAAGTAGATCTGTGGAAGCCTTGTTTTACAGTGCCGAGAAAGGGAATGATTACTATTACATTGTCTACCTAAATCCCTATTCAGGAGAAGTATTGGGCGTTGAAAATGTGGCTACTAGTTTTTTCAGAATCATCTTAGATGGCCACATGTATTTGTGGTTGCCAAGAAACATTGGTGCTCCGGTGGTTTTGATCGCAACATTGGTTTTTTTAGTTATGGTGATTTCGGGAATTGTGTTATGGTGGCCAAAGCAACGAAAGAATGCAAAACAGCGATTGAGTTTTCAATGGAGATCGTCTACCAGTGTTAAAAGAAAAACATGGGACTTACATGCTGTGATTGGCTTTTATGCTTCATGGGTAGCTTTGATATTTATAATTACCGGGTTAGTATGGGTGCTTCCCGGTTTCGCGAATGGATTTCACAAAGCAATGGGAGGAGAAAAGTCGATGCAGTATCTTGAGCCCATTTCAGTAAAAGATAGTTCAAATGCTTTTCAAGATCCATTGGATTTGTTATTTATAAAAGAATGGGAGCGAAGACATGCATTCAAGTCTATTGAATTGCATCCGGTAGAAACAGATAGTTCGAGTATTGTAGTAGTTACGAATGAGTTGGAAGGAACTTATTGGAAAAGTAATTACAGGTATTTTAATCAATACAGTTTAAAGGAACTTCCGGTGACGCATATTTGGGGAGAATACAAAGATGCAACAGCGGCAGATAAGGTTTTGCGAATGAATTATGATATTCATGTGGGGGCTATTGGAGGTTTTGCGGGAAAGATAGCGGCGTTTTTGTTTAGTTTGATGATTGCGTCGTTGCCGGTAACGGGGTTTTTGATTTGGTGGAGGAGGTGAAAGGCGTATCTCACCGCATAGTGTATAGTAGTTAAGTATTGAACTAACATGCTTGTTTTATTTCTGAGTGTTTTACCGCAGCGGCGCAGCGATCGCGGCGTTTGCGCAGCGTTAGATACAGATAGGCAGTTTTCAATACTCACATTTATAAAGTTGAGGTTGTATGTAACAACATACAACCAATTTACAATTTTGGGCTGCGATATCTTTGCTTCATGAAAACAGAAAATGAAATCGCAACTGAAATTCTTGATGTGGCTTTTGATATCCATAGACAATTGGGACCGGGACTCTTAGAGAGCGTATATAAGGAAGCGTTGTATTCGAAATTGCAAAAATCAGGGCTTGCTGTAACGAAAGAAAAGCCACTGCCTGTTTTTTATGATGGAATCAGATTAGACTTGGGGTATAGGCTTGATTTGGAAGTTGATAAGAAAGTAATCGTAGAGGTAAAGGCAGTTGAGGCAATTGCACCTATTCATGAAGCACAAATATTAACTTATCTTAAAATAGGTGAATATAAGCTTGGCTTACTCATTAATTTTAATACCATTCTGTTGAAAAGCGGTATTAGAAGATTCGCCAATGGACTGTAATTTTTAGTGCAGTGCTTCGCTGCGAAATCGCTGCGATCGCTGCGCCGCCGCGGTTCAAAAACTTTCACTAACTTTAGTAGCAATTTTCAAATATTCGCATGCAACTAAAAAACCTCACCCCCGCATACGCCCCGCAGATACTTGAAATATTCAACGATGCCATACTCAACTCCACAGCCCTCTACGACTACGAACCACGCACACTCGAAAACATGAACGCTTGGTTCAAAACAAAAGATGCCGGTAATTACCCCGTCATTGGCCTGGTGGATGAAAACGATCAACTACTCGGCTTTGGATCTTATGGAACCTTCCGCGAACGCGCGGCCTACAAGCCAACCGTAGAGCATTCTATTTACATTCATAAAGATCATCGCGGGAAAGGGCTTGGCAAAATTCTCATGCCTGAGATCATCAATGCAGCAAAATTGCAAGGGTATCACTGCATCATGGCGGGTATTGATGCGTCGAATGCGGTGAGTATTAAATTGCACGAGCAATTCGGATTTAGAGAGGTGGGAGTGATCAAAGAGGTAGGGTTTAAATTCAATCGGTGGTTGGATTTAGCATTTTATCAATTGCTGATCGGGTAAAGCCTGTTCGTAACTCTCCGTATACCATCTTTCAAAAGAATGGAGTTGAAGTTGATGATGAGGCCGAGTTTTATATTGCTTACTTTTAAATAGGTAAGTACTTGGGCTACATGAATTTCATGTATTGCTTCAACTGACTTCACTTCAACAATAACTGAATCTTCTACAACTAAGTCCATTCGATAACCTACTCCTAATTTTATCTCTCCGAGGTATACGGGCAGTGCTTGCTCTTTGGATACTTTTAATCCTTTTTGTAAGAGCAGTATATACAAGGCTTCGGTATAGATACTTTCTAATAGACCAGGACCATATAATTTATGCGCTTCAAATGCTGCATCTAGAATTAACTTTGAAAGTTCATTTTCTTTTTCCATGAAGCAAAAATAGAAATACAATAGATTGTATTTTGGTTGTGTGTTGTTGCTGACAACCCTAAATATTCTTGGAACTCTAGGGTTCTTTTTTTTACGCTACCGCAACGTTTTGAAGAACGCAAAGGTTCGCAACGTGGCAGCTTGATAGTAGAGTCTTTGCGTACCGTTGCGTTCGTTGTGTCTTTGCGGTAGAGTAAACTGATCGAATATCAGGCAGTAGTATTCTTCATTTTTTACACTGCCGCAACGTTTTGAAGAACGCGAAGGTTCGCAACGTTGCAGCATGATAGTACAGTCTTTGCGTACCGTTGCGTTCTTTGTGCCTTTGCGGTAGCGTAAACTAATCAAAATAAAAACCCGCTTTCGATTGATTTCGAAGCGGGCTTTACTAAAAAACTCAATTACTATAAACTTAGAACTTAAAACCCAATCTCACAAACCCTCTAATCCCATTACCCCCCATTTGCACAGCATCCCAAGGGCCACCGGTTTCGTTGTTGAACGCCCATCCGCGAGCAAGAGGATTGATCCCCAAGTCAGGATGCACGTTGAAAATGTTATCAGCACCCCAACCCATATTTACTTTCTTACTAATTGCATAATTGAAATACAAATCACTCACCAACTTGCCGTTGTAATTGTACTGATCAGGAACATATTTAGCAGGGTCAGCATCAGAAGGTACTTGAGGATTGATTCCCAATCCATCTTCTCCATAACCCAACAACACCACTTTCCCGAAATAGGTGAACCGTGTTCCAATAGTGAGCTTTTGAATGCCATATTCAAAATTAAACGCAAACTTACTATTAGGCGCACTCGCTAATACAAACTTCTCTTCTCGGTCACTGAAGAAAGTCTTGCGATGATCTTCTGTATCATTCAATTTTGCAGGTACATTCACCTGGTCGATGGTCATCTTCTGGAAGTTTGCTGTAAACAATCCCTTGAAGCTTCTGCCACCGGAAAGTTTTTTGTTGTAATCAATTACGATGTCAACACCGCGATTGTTGGTGTTCACGGCATTTGCGAAGAATTGTGCAAGACTCACATTCAACCCTTGCATTGCTGAAATTAATCCTGCGTCAAGGGTATTGTCGTCAACACTGAATTGACCACTCAATACTACTCTGTCTTTTATTTTCACCCAATATCCATCAATGGTTACATTCCAATTCTTTGATGGTTTCCAAGTGAAACCTAAGCTGGCATTCACTGATTTCTCTTGCTTCAAGTTTGGAATACCCGCTGCTTTTGTGATAGGGCTGTAGTTTGGGGCAATCTTAACTTCCGCAATATTACCGCCTTGTACTGTAGTGAACGTTGAACTAAAATTGATCTGCTGCAAAGAAGGTGCACGGAAACCGGTACTTACGCTACCTCTGATATTGAAATTGTCAGCTGCTTTTATTTTGCCCGCCAGTTTTGCATTTAAGGTTGAACCGAAATCACTGTAGTGCTCAAAGCGCAAAGCAGATTCAAGGAACAATTTCTTGGTAACATCCCATTCGCCATCAGCATAAAATCCAACAACGGTTCTATTCGCAGTTACAACATCTGATGGTTGATAGCCTGGGAAACCTTGAGAACCGGTTGCTTTATCTCCGGTTGGATCATAGTTCTTATAAGACGCTTCTTCACCGGCAAACAATTTATATTGTTCAGCTCGGAATTCAGCTCCAAAGGCAAGATTGAATTTTTTGGAAAGCTCTTTGTTCATGTTTAAGTTAACCGTGTTCTGTGAGAAGCTAAAGCCACCGTCATCGAAATGAGTTTGACTAGCGCCTTTGGAAGCATTGAAGGTTTTATCACCGTAGAAATGAAACTTATTTCTACCATAACTATTACTTAAATCCCAGTCCCAGCCTCCGCTTGTTTGTCCTTTAATGCCTCCTGAAATGGAAAGGTCTCCAATATTGGTTTGAATATGAGGATTATAGAATGTATCAGCATCAGCAGTTACTTTCATGATAGAAGGCACATAAATCAAAGTTCCATTTGCATTAGTTGGAAAGCGATCGGGTCGAGCGCTCCAGTTTCTTGTGAAAGCGAAAGCATCGCTTTTCTTTCCATTGTAACCGCCGAAAGAATAGAAAGTGGCTTTTGTGCCTAAAATCGGCAATTCCATATTGTAAAACAATCCACCGCTGGTAACACTTCCATCGCCATGAGCGCGACGGTAAATATTGGTGTACATGAATTCACTGCTATTGGCGTTGGTATCCAAAGCCTGACGGAATGTTTTTCCTTGGCTGATAAAATTGGCAGTTAAGTTGATGAAGCCACCTTGTTGACCCACTTTAAATCCGTAGTTGCCATTAAAATTTACATTTTTACCGTCAATAGCGCCTTCGTAAATGTATTGATTGTAATCTCTTTTGAAATAGGTATTGTACTTCTTGTCATAATAGCCACTTGTGCTAATTGAGCCGGTAAATTCTCCGGTCGTTTTCTTAAGAACGAGGTTAATTACCCCTGCAATAGCATCCGACCCGTATTGAGCAGAAGCACCGTCTCTAAGAATTTCAACACGGTCAATAGCTCCCATTGGTAGGGCGCTCAAATCGGTGCCTGAGTTACCTCTACCGCGCGTTCCAAATACGGCTACAAAAGCGGTTTGGTGGCGGCGTTTACCGTTTACCAGAACAAGGGTTTGATCGGGGCCCAATCCGCGAAGCGTAGCCAGATCAATATGATCGGCACCGTCACTACCACTTTGTTTGTTATAGTTGAAAGAGGGGGCGGCGTAGTTGAGAATAGAAGTAATGTCGGTACGGGCTGTAGTAGCAGAAATTTGACCAATGTTAACGAGGTCAACGGGTACCGGAGTTTCAATTTTTACGCGTCCGGCACGGCGCGTACCTACTAACACTACTTCACCGAGTTCTTGTGCAGTGGCGTCTAGACTGATTTCCAGCGTGGTTCTACCCGCAACGGCAAAGGTGGTGGTTTTATACCCTACGGCACTAATTTGTAATTCATCATTGGCAGCAGCCGTCACGGTAAAGCTTCCATCGGAAGCCGTACTAACTCCTTTTTTAGTGCTCACTACTTGAACAGAGGCGCCGGTAATTCCTTTGCCTGTTTTGGAGTCCAGTACTTTACCGGATACCGTAGTAGATTGTGCAAATGAAAACAAGGATAAGAGCATGAAGCAGAACGTGATGGCGATTCTCATATTTGACTGTTTGGTTGGAAATAAAGGTAAGGAATCTCTGGGCTATAAAGTGTAATTCAAGTGGAATACAATTAACTTAAAAGACTTGAAAATAAATTGCTCTTTACCGCGGCGGCGCAGCGATCGCAACGGTAACGCAGCGCTGGCAGTCTATCTATATTTCCTCCTAATTTTCACCACAGATACCGCAGATTACAACAGATTCTCACAGATTAGCCTCCGATATTCAATCATTTTGACTGTTCAAGTTAAACCGCAGCGGCGCAGAGATCGCAGCGATAACGCAGCGCTAACCCCTGCTCATCTCCCTGTTCTTTCCCTGTATTTCCTCGTTCTTCGTCTCCTCTCATCCTCGTTCCTGTATTACCCCCTGTTCTTCTCCCTGTTCTTTCTCTGTATTTCCTCGTTCCTCGTCTCCTCTTATCCTCGTTCCTGTACTTCGGCTGTTCAATTCTTAATTCTTAATTCTTAATTCCTAACTCTTAATTCTCAATTATTCTTACCTTCCTACTCCAAACGGTTCACTACATGAATCCTGCTATTCGAAAATCACTTGGTTGGTCGTTTTTTGCAACGGTAATCGTTTACTTCTTGATGAGGAAGGTCACGAATGGAATTTCGGGTCGTGAGATCGTGGATTTTGAAATGGCCAAAACTCCCGAAAGAGCGGCAGAACTCACCAAATTTTGGACGCCCGAATACCAACAACATTTTGTAAACGGCATCTACATCGATTTTCTCTTTCTTATTTGCTATACCATTATGCTTTACAGCGCCGCCCGCTTTTTCGGGGAACTGTCGAAGCACTATGTACTCCGCAAAGCAGGTAACTTCTTCGCTGTTCTTTCCATTATCGCCGGTATTTGTGATATCGTTGAAAACATCGGCATGCTTGTTACCATAAAAAAGCAAGCCTATACTACCATGGTGCACTTAACCTACGATATGGCCTTGGTAAAATTCTCCATCATTCTAATTGTATTGTTGTTCTCCATCATAGGGTTACTGTTCTTCTTGCTTAGTTTGACGGAAAGAAAAAAGTACCGTATCTAAATGGCAGCAAGTTTTAAGAGATGGTTGGTCGGTTTGATCAATAAATGGTCTTCTTCTCCCGATGAATCCAAAGTTCATAAGGCGCTCGATGAATTATTGAAAGATACTTGCAACTCCGAGTCGAAAAGAGGCCTGGCCATTCCTTGCGATCCCGAAAGCAAATGGGTGATCGTTTCCGATCAGCACAAAGGTGGCGGCGACCGAGCCGACGATTTTCTTCCGGCCGCACCTGCCTATCTCAAAGCGCTCGATTACTACTATCAAAACGGTTTCACACTTATAAACAATGGCGACGCAGAAGAACTTTGGGAAAGCAATCTGAAAAAAGTTCTCTCGGTTCATCATGAATCTCTACTCGCAGAAAAGAAATTTTATGCTGCAGGCAGGTATTATCGCTTGTTCGGAAATCATGATGAAGAGTACGCTGTAAAAAATGCAACAAGGCAAACTTTGGACGAATTGATGGGAGGGAAGCTTTGGTTTTATGAAGCACTTTTACTTCAATTTCCCGATCAACAATATTTTATTGCGCATGGGCATCAGGGTGATATTCGTTCCGACGGAAACCCATTTAGCAAATGGGTTGTAGCGAACATTTGGTCGCCCATTCAACGACTGCTGAAAATCTCTATTAATTCACTCTCTGATTCGCTCGACAATATTTCCTTACACAATGAAATCATGTACCGATGGTCGGCACAACAGCAAGTGGGAATGAATTTAGTAGCGGGTCATACGCACCAACCCATTTTTCAATCGCTTACCCACTTCGATCAATTGATCATTCGCTTAGAAAAAGTTACAACAGAAGAAGAACGTAACCATATTCTATCAGAATTGCACCGTATTCGAAATCAATTCCCTAAAGACTACCAACCGCGTCGCCCCGAAAAACCCACTTACTACAACAGTGGTTGTTGTTGTTTTGACGACGGTGATATCACCTGTTTAGAAATTACCGCATCCGGGGTGAAGTTGGTGAAGTGGAAGGAGGGGAGGGTGGAGTTGGCGGGAAACGAGGAGATACAGAGAAAGAACAAGGGGAGGAACAGGGGGTAGCGCTGCGTTGCCGCTGCGATCGCTGCGCCGCTGCGGTGAAAAAAAAAATTAAAAATTGAACAGCCAGAATAAAAGGTAGAGTAACACTTCGCGGGCTTCGCGCTCTCTGCGGTGAACCCCCTTTTTTCATTACCTTACAACACCTAAAGCCCAACACCCAACTATGAATCGCTTTCCATCCCTCGATATTTTCCGAGGTGCTACCGTAGCACTCATGATACTCGTAAACAACCCCGGTAACTGGGGGCATTTGTTTGAACCGCTAGGTCATGCACCCTGGCATGGCTGCACGCCCACCGATTTAGTATTCCCCTTCTTTCTTTTTGCAGTAGGCAATGCCATGAGCTTTGTAATGCCGAAATTAGAGCAAGCCGGAACTGCAGCGGTGATGAAAAAAGTATGGAAGAGAGTGATCGTCATTTTTGCCATTGGACTCTTTCTGAATTGGAGTCCATTTATCAAATGGGATGGAGAAAATCTAGTTTTTAAATATTGGGTAGACCCTAAGAATCCCGAAAGCGGTATTCGTATCATGGGGGTATTACAAAGAATAGCCTTGGCTTATGGCTTTGCAGCGATGGCTGCCTATTTCCTGAAAATTCGTGGCAGCGCTTATTTAACAGTTGTTATTTTATTAGGGTATTGGCTGGTTTGTATTCTAGGCAACAGTGCCGATCCGTATAGTTTAAATGGTTGGTTTGGAACAGCAATTGACAAGAATATTCTTGGAGTAGCGCATTTGTACAAAGGTGAAGGACTGCCTTTTGATCCGGAAGGACTGATGAGCGGGTTCACTCCAATTGCCCAGGTGTTGTTTGGATATTTCGTAGGGCATTATATACAAAGTAGTGGAAGAAGCTATGAAATGTTAGCGAAGCTGCTCATGGCCGGAGTCTTATTGGTGGCATCGGGTTATGCTTGGGATTTCGGATTCCCGATCAATAAGAAAATTTGGACCAGTTCATATGTGTTGTACACGAGCGGTCTTGCAACAGTGATACTATCAGTTTTGCTATACTTAATGGAATTCAAAAAAGCATCCGGTTGGTGGGTTAAATTCTTTGATGTGTTTGGGAAGAATCCACTTTTCATATTTGTACTCAGCGGATTTTTGCCCAGAGTAATTGCGCTATTCCGTTGGGAAACGGGAACAGACGAAGCCGGAAAAAAGCTCTATACCAGCGCCCTGCCTTGGTTCTACGAGCATGTATGCAAGCCCGTTAGTTCCAATCTAAAAATCGGGTCCTTCCTTTATGCACTCGTATTTCTGGCATTCATGTGGAGCTTGGCGTATTGGATGGATAAGAAGAAGTGGTATGTGAAAGTTTAATTAATAAGTAAGAATTAATAATTAATAATGAAACAGCGGCGAAGCAGGAACGAGGATGAGAGGAGACGAGGAACGAGGAGGCTGGTTTTGCGAAGCAAAAGCAGTCGAGTCTATCCCGTGAGGAACGATACGGGACAGGCGAAGCCGCTGCGGGAAACGAGGAAATACAACAATGCTTTGCGACTCCTTTGCGAACTCAGCGGTCGTTGCGGTGAAGCTACTCCGAATATCGAAGGTTAATCTGTGAGAATTTGTTGTAATCTGCGGTATCTGTGGTGAAAATTAGTTGGGAAAACAGATCGACTACCACCGCTGCGTTACCGCTGCGACTGTAGCGCCGGCGCGGTAAAAAAGAAACTCCTCCGCGCCTCTATATACCCCCGCGGAGCGGCGATCTATTCAATCAATAGCATTGATAAAAAGGATTTTATCTAAAATGATGATTATCAAGTTTGTATAGAAAATATTTTCTGCGTTTACAAATCATTTACAAAATTTCCAACGATATTCCTGTTTCAAAAACTTAGTACAGAGCATTTAGAATCTTTTATTAAAAGGTTTTTGCAAGAAAAAGCATCTAATAACTAACCTATACTTTACTAAGCGCTTCTAACTCCCATATCCTTATCAGTCTTCTTTTTTCCTTTCGTCACTTCAACTAAGTCAGTATGAGGATTAGAGTCAATACGCTAGATGTTTTTCGGTTTATAGCTATTCTTTTGGTAGCGCTCTATCATTATTTTTTTCGATGGACAGAACTCCCCAATGTTTACCCTTACGGTAATCAATATGCGCGTTGGTTCAATCATGGAAATTTAGGTGTTCAATTTTTTTTCATGATCAGTGGATTTGTAATTTATTATACCCTTGAGAATACTAATTCAAGAAAGGAATTTTTTATCAAAAGATGGGTCCGTTTGTTTCCTTCAATGCTTGTAGCATCATTGTTAACGTATCTCTTGTTTATATGCTTCGACACACAGCATATTAAACCCGAATCCCATTCTTTTTCCAATTTGCTTTATAGCCTTACGTTTTTAGAGCCAGGCTTATTAAATGTTTTTGATTCAAGTATTACATGGACATACCTCTCGGGGTCGTATTGGAGTTTATGGCCTGAGATACAGTTTTATGTATTGGCTGCATTGTTGTTTTTTTACAATAAGGAGAAGTTTTTGAGAAACTTTACCATGTTTTCTTTTTTAGTAATAATAGCGAATCAATTTATTGAGAAAGTAGTACTGAAAGATCGCTTCGGTATGCATTTACCGGAATTGGCAAAAGCAGAGCTGGGTCATTTAACGTCGCGTGTGTTTACACTAATGCATTATATTCAATACTTTCTTTTTGGGTCTTTGATGTATCGAATTTATCAAACCGATAAAAGGGTTGTTACTAAGCAATGGTTTTTTTATGCAGCGGGAATACTTGCGATTGTGATCCTTTGGGCGGGAAAAATGGAATGGCAGGTGAAATTCTTATTACTCTTTTTTGTTGGACTGTTTTATTTACTGAGTTTTCGAAAAATAGACGGGCTGGGAGATGCAGTTCCGGTTCTAACGAAGCAAGGAGCGAGTTCTTATTTCTTTTATTTGATACACGAACATTTGGGTATTTTGTTGATCAGTAAAACAGCAACTTTCCCTTTTGCCGATACAATGCTATATCCCATTTTGGTTATTATCTTATTAGGGATTCTTTCGGTACAATACACCAAATTTATTGAGAAGCGATTTTCAAAGTTCTTGCTTGCAAAATTCTTGAAATAATGGATGGTGCTACGATGCTTTCTTAATGGAGATATTGAAGCGATACGGAGATAAGTTCTTTTGCGACTCCTTTGCGCGCTCCGCGTACTTTGCGGTGAATATTTTAACGCAAAGTTTTTAATGCCTTGAGTGCAGCACACTGTGTTTAATTGGGCTTCGCCGGAAGGAGGCCTTCGGCCAGCGCAACGTTGGCACTAAACGAATTGAAATTTTTAATAAGAAATTCATGCTCTCCCCTGTATTCCCCCGCGCAGCGGCTCTGCGTCTCCAGTAATTGAATTTCCGAATTTCATACTGCCAAAAACTCAAATTCATAAAACGCTCTCCAACCTTCAACCACAATAACTCTGCGTTCCGGCTGTTCCCGCCGCGCAGCGGCCTTTGCGTCCTTAAGTAAACGACTCTCCGAAACTCGAGCTGCCAAAAACTTAAAGCAATAACAGCCTCTTCAACCTAAGACCATTATCCTTTGTGTTCCGGCTGTTCCCGAAATCCTACACAAAAACCCTTACCTCCTCCTAAAATCTTCCTTTAGCATTTTTGCTAATATTTCACCCTGTTTTTCTTGAATCGTGATGCAGGCTTAGTTTCACAGCCTTCGATGTTTAACCCCTTGTTTTTAAGTAGTTTGTATTTTTAATCCACTCCCATAAAAAAGCGGTTGGTGTTAAAAATATCCTATATTTGCCCAAATTGGGAATGCGTGTATTAACAAATGTTGACCGCAAACCCGCTATCCAATTCAATATCCGGTGCAAAAAGCCGAAACCAAACATATTTGTGGAAGGGTATAGGAGTACTAAAACAGTATTCTCTATACCCTTTTCTATTTGGGTAATTGAATGTAAGTTGTTGAAAAACACTTAGTTACAAAATAAATGTGTAACTGAGGAGGCGAAGCTCTGCCCCATGGTTAAAATGAACGAAAAGAAAAAATGGTATGCGGTGTACACCCGTCCGCGATGGGAAAAGAAGGTACATCAACTCTTGTCTGAGAAGGGACTGGAGAGTTACTGTCCGTTGAACAAAGTAAAACGGCAATGGAGTGATCGCATCAAAACTGTGGAGGAGCCACTATTCAAGAGCTATGTATTTGTGCGCATATCCGACGACGAACGAACAAATGTTCGCATGACCGAAGGCGTGGTAAATTTCATTTACTGGCTTGGGAAGCCCGCCGTTATTAGCAATCGCGACATCGACCTCATCAAGCGTTTCCTTAACGAGCACCCGGAAGTAATTGCAGAACCGCTCGATATCAAAGAAAACGACTTAGTTCAAGTGAGTTCAGGATTATTTGCTGATGAGGAGGCGAAGGTATTGCAAGTGCGTAAGAAGATGGTGGAATTGAGAATAGAAAGCATCAATTATAGAATCACCGCCTGGGTGGAAAAGAAAAAAATTATTTTGAAAAAAACAAGCCCCTCCAAAACAATTGTAAAAGAATAACGGCGTTTTATTCGCTCAAACAGACGTAAACGCCTCGATTTCAGTAGTTTTGCTAAGGGTTATCCTTTAAAAAACGCTAA
Source organism: Chitinophagaceae bacterium UBA3961 (assembly GCA_002385265.1). Taxonomy (GTDB): domain Bacteria; phylum Bacteroidota; class Bacteroidia; order Chitinophagales; family Chitinophagaceae; genus Endoryza; species Endoryza foliicola. The sequence goes on along the minus strand of DGDD01000008.1, from coordinate 2,449 downwards.
TTTTTAAAACCAATTATGAAGAAGAATTTGCTTTGGTTGCTGGTACCGGCACTGCTTATGTTCGCCACCACCTCCTGCGTAACTCACAAACCGGTGCAATACCTCGAAGGCAGTTTTGATACCATCCCGCTTAAGAATGTGCAATGGAAGGAACCGGTTGTGCAGCCTGGGGATCTAATTTCAATTGTAGTATATAGTGATAACGCTGCTGCCGCAGCAATTTACAATCAAGTAGGTGGGGTAACTTCAAGTTCTTCTACTAATGCAGGTATCGCTGTCGGCACTAATTCTGGAACTGCTCCCGGGTACTTGGTCAACTCAGACGGAACGATTCAAATTATTGGAATTGGTTCTTGGAAAGTAGTTGGAAAAACAAAAAAACAGATCACTGAAGAGCTAGTTCAGTATTTTACTACAAAGAATACTCTTAGCAATCCAATAGTAGACGTTCGATTCTTAAACTTTAAAATCACTGTTCTTGGAGAGGTTGCACATCCTGGATCGTTTAGTATTCCATCTGAAAGAGTTAATCTTCTTGAAGCAATTGGTTTAGCTGGAGATTTTGGTCCTTTTGCAAGAAGAGAAATTGTTACAGTAATCCGCGAAGAAAATGGACAAAGGACTTTCCAACGTTTGGATTTGAATGACCCAGCAATTTTTGCTTCGCCTTTTTATCAATTACAACAGAACGATATAATAATGGTGCCAGCAAATAAAAGAAAAGAAGCATCAAACGATCAGCTAACATTTAGATATATAAGCATCGGAACATCAATTCTCAGTGCCACAGCTATTCTAATTACTTTATTTCGATAATAAGAATTTATGAGTGAGGATATTTTAAGAAATCAAGATACTGCAAAGCAAAGTGTAACTCCCCGAGAACATTTCATGCGGTATATGAGATTTTTGCCTTGGGTGACTATCTCAGTAGCAATTTGCTTATTACTAGCGTATGTGAAAATAAGATATGAAGTACCCATTTATGAGGTGAAAAGTAAATTATTAGTAACGAAAAACTCCCCTTACGCAGGATCCGGTGAGAAGTTTGACGACATCTTTGGAGTTCAAAATCAAACACGTATCAATGATGAGATTGAAGTGATACGCTCAAGGTCAATGGCTGCAAGAGTGGTAAAAAAACTCGGTTTGCAAACAACGTATGTAAACAAAGGGAAGATCAAGTCTACACACTTGCAACCAAGCGATGCCCCCTTAATTTTTGAAACTCTTCATTTAGATGATAGTACAGCAGCTTATGGATTCTTGATTAATATGGGAGACACGTACTATACGATAGGCGAACTACCTCAAAAGTACAGTTATGGTCAAATTGTAAATAAGAATGGAGTTGGGTTTAGAGTTTTGAAAAATGAAAGAGGGCTTAGAGGGTTTGCAACAAATGTATTTGAAGTGAGTTGGCTCCCATTAGAAAAAGCGGCTTCCTCGTTATCAGGAAGCATCAATGTATCTCTTGCTACAGAAGGTACAAATATGATCGCCTTGTCATATAGAACTGACAATATTTCAATTGGGTCTTCAATTATCAACGAATATATGGCTCAGTATCAGGCTTCAACTCTTGAAGACAAGAGGGAAACTGCAGAATCAACTCTTCGTTTTATTGACGATCAACTTCGTTCAGTTCAAAAAGATTTAGGGGGTGCTGAACAAAATCTTCAGAACTATCGTGAAGAGAACCAAGTCTTCAATCCTGAACTACAGGGGCAAATGATGTTTGATGAAATTTCACAAACCAGAAAAGAGTTGTCTGCTCAGCAGGTCAATTTAAGAGTGACAGAGTTTCTAATAAACTACCTCTCTGATGAAAAGAATACATATAAAAAAGTGTCATTGAGCCTCGGGATAGAAGAACCAGCACTACTCCAACTAATTGGAGAATTTAATCGGCTCCAACTAGAGAGAGAAACTGCTCTTAAAACGGTTCCCTCTGGCCATCCTACTATAAAAAACTTAGAAAGCGCAATTGAACGAATCAGAGCTGATTTAGTGGAGGCTCTTCAAAATGTGAAGAAAACTCAAGCGATGTTATTAAATGATCTTACTCAAAAAAATAAAGTTGCTGAGGGTAGAATTACGAGCATACCATTGAAGGAAAGAAGAGGGAATGAAGTAGAAAGACAGCAAGTTATTTTACGTGAATTGTATCAATATCTCTTGCAGAAAAAATTAGAGACTTCCATTGCTTCTGCTTCTACTATTTCAAATATCAAAGTAATGGAGTCTGCAATGTCCAACGGAATGCAGGTCAGTCCAAACAAAAGAAGTATTTATATTATTGCGTTTCTAGTTGGGGTAGGATTGCCGGCTGCCATTATATTCTTAATCGACTATTTGAATGATAAGGTAAAAAACCGTATCGATATTCAAAACCTCACGGATACTCCAATTTTAGGAGAAATTGGTCACTCGGCTGAAGGAGACACCG
>DGDD01000202.1:7621-19797 GCA_002385265.1 Chitinophagaceae bacterium UBA3961 | reverse complement strand
TTATTAATTATTCATTCTTAATTTAGTCAGCACCCACACTCCCACTTGTCTTCCTTGAGCACCTCCGGCATCTACACCGGTTCTGTAGTGAATACCACCGTACACGCGACTGATAGAAGCTTCATCGGCAGCTTGGTAAAATGAATTGAATTCGCGTTGCATGCCAATGTATTTCAAATCTACGGTGTCTTTAAATGTAATGGCCGGACCAAACAAATCAGTCAGTACCGTTGCAGCAGCAGCGGAAATAGTACTATGTCCACTGGTGTATTCGGGGAAAGGAGGCGTTTGTAAGAAAGGGGCCCAATGTGGATCAAACCATTCGTTTATCACCGTTACGGGACGTACCACTTTGCTTCTGTATTTTTCATCCCAGCAGGCAATGAATCCGTCGAACATGGCAACAGCCGTAAGTGCATACGCACGTGCTGTTTTTACAGGATCAGCTTTTGTGAGGGCGCTCGCAATGCCTGCTATGCCCATCCAATGTCCGCCCGGTGTAATCTTTTTGTTGGCGAACATCATATGACCACTGTGTTCAATTACAAATGGATTATCGTCCCAATATTTCGCAATGGTTTTTTGCTCTTCAGTTAGGCCTTTATTGATATCGTATACCTCTTTAGCGTATTTATAGAATTCGCTTTTAGGATCTTTGCTAAAAGCAGGTGGTCGTGGAGGCATGAATTGTGAAGCTGAATCCAAGGTCATTGATTTCATGGTATTCCAGCACCATTCTACACCATCGAGGTAGTCGGGAGGTGTGGGTCGCCACATACCGGGATCATTGCTACCCAAGAATTTTTCCTTTCCACGAGAAGCTGCATAGCCATCTTTCTTCGCTCTGGCTAAAATTGCTTTTGCAATGGTATCACCAAAAGCTATGGATCGATCGTATGCCGATTTATCCATCAGTGCTTCGTAAGCTTTATAGTTTTTCTCTTCATAAGCCTTCAATGAGTCTACCGAAAATACTTTTACATTTCTAACTACTGTAAAAAAGGCTTTGAGTGAAGCAAGGGAATAATCATACACCATTCCTTTTTCAGGAACAGGCATTTTTCCGAAGCCATTTAATTTTTCGGCGATGGAAACTGATTTAGGATCCAAATATCGCACAGCCTCATAAGCTGCCAACGACGAGTACACGTAAATTCTACTCGCAACCGGCGGCGTGAAGCCATCATAGATAATAACTTCGGTGAGCTGATGCTGATTGTTGTGTTGTAATTGAGCATCATCGGGTCGAACGGCTGAATTGGTGTTACATGCATAGCTTGCTCCAACAACAGCCAAAACGGTGAGCAATTTTGTAAAGCGGTTCATGTTCATTGATTAAGGTTGTGTGATCGTTCTGGTTTTTCCCTTTACAGAATACAATTCAATAGCAGTGATATTGTTATCGTACCAAATGATACGAGACGATTGAGATAGAAAGGAGGCACCATATGGAAATTCTCTTCTTTGTTTGGTTCCATTTCTTAAGGTTATAACGGCTACGGTTTCATCCGCATTCAACCGCACTAATTTCTTCGAAGCTCTTAATTTATACAATTTGAACGGACCTCTGTTTTGAGATGCCGCTAACAAAGGATTGCCATTGAAATCAGCCAGCTGTACCAGTGCTTTTCCATTACCCGGAATAAAGATGCCACTTTGCAAAATAGATTGAACAGTAAAGCCTCCTTTTCCATTCCCCAAGAACACTAAGCCATTGAGTGCATCGTATCTACCAACTGAAACTTCTGTGCCGTAATCATTGGTATTGATACAAAGGTCTAGATTTCCATCGTTGTTAAAATCGTCAACCACCATTCCATTTAGCATCGACCATTGCGCTTGCATTGGTAAGGGCTCCATCGTAAGCTTTCCCGTTCCATCGTTTCGAAGAAAAACACTTTGAGAAGTATTCGCTTCTAAACGGATGGCATTCTTGCGCATGTCAGGAGTGATCACTTCGTCCATTGTAGACATGGCGTATTGCTTATAATTTTGGAAGTTGGTTCGCATACCAATCATTTGCTTCACAATATCATCGCGTGTTTGAGCAGGGAATTCCTTTTTCACGCCATTGATATCAGGAAGAAACAATGAAGGAAATGCATCGTAGCTTCCATTGTTATCAAAGTCTTTTGCAGTGATATGAGCTGGAAATTCAGGCGTAGCTCTGTAGAAACTGTTTTGCCCCATATTGCCCGCTATATAGTCGATGTCTCCATCGTTATCGAAATCGGCTCCAACTATTGAGTTCCACCAACCGGTATATTTCGAAAGTCCGTTGTCGGCTTTTTGAAAACGACCATTGGTGTTTTTCAGAAGGGTAACAGGCATCCATTCACCTGCCAATAATAGATCGTCCCATCCGTCTTTGTCTACATCGGTAACTAAGATATCACAAACCAAGCCGGCGTTGTTTAGGTCTGCAGCAACAGAAGAAGTAACATCGGTAAGTTTGATAGCACCCGGCTTACTATCGTTTCTGTAAACAAAACTTGAAACGGGTTTGGGATAAAACCAAGGCTCTACTCTACCCGCAACCACTATATCGAGATCGCCATCGTGATCAAAATCTACTGCGCGTGCGCAGCTCTTACTAGTATAGTTAGTTGGCAACCATGTGGTGTCCATTGAAAAGTTTCCTTTTCCATCATTTAAGTATAAGTGATCTTGATAGCTATTGGTTTGTTTGGGGTTTTCGTATTCACCGCTTGCAGCATAAATATCGAGGTCTTTATCGCCGTCAATATCAATCAGCAGCATCCCCAATTCTTCCCAACGTTTGTGATCATTTCCGTCTTTCTCTAGCAATTTCTTTTGAATGAAGCTGCCATTTTTAGATTGGAAAAAGAGCTCGCCGCTATTTGAAAAAGACCCTGCACTCACAAAATCGTCTAAACCATCTCCATTCAAATCACCTGCAGCTAATCCCGGACCGTATTCAGAAAGTTTATGCGGAAGTAGTTTTTGAACGTTGAAATCAACATAGTCTCTTTCTTGCGGAATGAAATTGATATTTCTAGCTTTGGTAACATCACTAAACAAAGCCGTTGTATCAAAAATAGTAGGAGTTGTAGTAGGAAGCGCAACAGCATTTTGAATATTGATTTCATTTATTGAGTCAACTTTCAAAGACGTGAGCTTTTGAAATTTTCCGTTGGGCCAATAAACTAACAGCGAATCAATTTTTGTACTAGCTCCCAATCCAAAAAAAGCTTGCAATGGAACAGAGGAAAGATAGCCTCTATAGGGTGTATGTTCCCAGCTTTGCTTGGTGCCATTGGCAAATAAGGTGAGATTGGCTCCAATTCCATTTAGATTCTGTGCATCTCCTTTCAAAACAACTTTTACAAAATGTGCTTGTTCAGGAGTTTTATCTCGCAAGGTATTTCTATAGAGTCCTGCTTTATCATTGATGTTGTTGAGTACCAAGTCTAAATCTCCGTCGTTGTCTAAATCGGCATATACAGAGCCATTAGAAAAGGTTGGAATGGTGAGTCCCCAGTCATTGGTTTTGTTTTCAAATTGCAAATTGCCTTTATTACGATAGGCGTAGTTGTGCAATTTCACTTCGGGAATTTGATCGAGCAATTGCCGTTTATTTGCTACCGCGAAGGCTTCGTTTCGAAAGGCTACAAAATCGTGGTCGGTAACATCTTTGGGGAATCCATTTGTAATAATGATATCGCGGTTGCCATCGTTATCAAAATCGGCCACTACAGGCGTCCAGCTCCAATCAGTTTCAGCGATACCGGAGAAGAAAGCGATTTCACTGAAAATGGGGGCACCTATGGAGTCGTTTCCGAGTACTCTAGGGCCTTGATTTATTTGAAGGGTATTTCTTACGTATTGATAGCCGTAACCAAAGTAATCGCTGTTCTGATACGTTTGGTAGCTATTGGGGTTCATCATCATTTTCTTCCGGTAATTGTCTTCCGGATTCATATCGAGTGCTACCACATCATCGAGACCATCGTTGTTTACGTCAATCACGTCGGTACCCATGGCATTGGCGGACGTATGTTTGAAATAAAGGTTTAGCGATTCAGTAAAAGTGCCGTTTTTATTATTGATCCAAAGAAGGTCGTTCGAGAGGTAGTCGTTGGTAACGTAGATGTCTTTCCAACCGTCTTTATTAAAGTCGTTGATGACTACTGAGTGGCCATAACCATCGATTAGAATACCGGCTTCTTTTGATACGTTTGAAAACACCGGGTGTTTGAGATTTTCGTTCCAATCGTTTCTAAACAAGCGATCTGTATTGGGATGGCTTCCATCTTTCATGGCGGGGCGGAAACGGTTGGGATAATCGCCTCTGATAATTTCATTGTTTACCATGTACACATCCAAGTCGCCATCGTTATCGTAGTCGAAGAAAGCAGCTTGCGTGCCTTGAGTAGTATCGGCGAGACCGTATTCCTTTGCTAAATTTTTGAATGTTGGAATACCTTCTTTATTGTTTCCTTGATTCACAAAGAGCATGTGTTCTCTGAGAACGGGATTGCGTTTAAGGGTAGCCGAAACATACATATCTAACAATCCGTCGTTATTGATATCAATAACAGCAACGCCTCTACTCCATTTGTTATCACCGCTTACTTGTGCTTTTTCGGTAATGTCTTGAAATTTGAAATCGCCTTTATTGAGGTATAGTTTGTTTGAAACGAGGTTACCGGTGAAATAGAGGTCGAGGAGGCCGTCGTTATTAAAATCGCCCACTCCTACACCGCCTCCATTGTAAACGTTTTCGAAATCAAGGACATTGATGGAATCAGTTTCTGTAATGGTGTTTTCGAAATCAATACCCGATTTATTGGCTTCAATTTTTTCAAACAGGGTGCTTTGTTGATTACAAGAAACAACGAGTACGCTTAGAAATACTGCAACAAAAAAATAGTTCACGGCTCTCATATGCAAGTGTCGAAATAGTGATGCACAAGTTACAAAAAAACAAAAGGTAGCGATTAGTATCGCTGCCTTTTATTATCGTGAGTTACTAGAATTAGTAACCAGGGTTTTGTTTCAGTGTAGAAACTCCGTTTTCAACAGAGCGGTCGATTTGCGCCTGAGGAATTGGGAAGTATTCATCAACACCTGCAGTGAAAACTGCACCGTTCAAGTAGCTACGTTTAGTTTTTTCATATGTTAAATATGCATTCAAAGTAGCTGAAGCTTCACCCCAACGTACGAGGTCGAAGAAACGGTGACCTTCCATTGCCAATTCCAATTTTCTTTCGAAGTGAACTGCTTTACGAGCAGCTACTTTGTCAGTCCATGGAGTAGTATACAAACCAACTTTGTAGTTAGCTGCAGGAAGAGCGCCATCCAATACGAAACCAGCAGGGTTAGCTGCACGAGCACGTACTTGGTTTACAAGAGCGCGCGCATTTTCCAAAGAACCTGCTTCAACTTCAGCTTCAGCAGCCCACAAGAGAACATCTGCGAAACGGATGAGCGTGTAGTTATTAGCGGTAACACCTGAAGTCCAGAAAGATTTGTCGGTTAACACACCTTCTTGAGATTTCTTATACGTGTTTTTGATTGGAGAATAAGGACCAGAATAAGCTTGGTCACGGATCCAGGTTACACCAGGGTGTTTACCCCAATCGAGGTAAGGAATACCACGGCGACCTACAGTCCAGTCCAAACGAGCATCCAACGTACCTGTGTGAGGAACGAAAGGATCAGCAGCGCCAACACCTTGGTCGTTTTTCACTTCAGTGCTGTTGTAAGCATCTGGGTTAGGAAGACCTGTAACTGCGTCAACTTGATAAGAGTTAACGAGGTCTTGAGTTGGTTGGAAGAATCCGCAGCAACCGCCGGGACCACCACCGTAAGGGAAGTTCAAAACATCACCCCAACCGGCGTTATCACCGTTGGCACCATCGTTTACAGAGTACTGTACAGAGAATACAGCTTCTGGGCTGTTCTTTGTATCAGCATCGAAAGAATCGTGGAACTTAGCGTTCAATGCATATTTGGTTCCTTTTGGAGTTTTACCGCTAGCGATAATTGCGTTTAAGATTGGCAATGCACCAGCATAGTCTTTGCGGAACATCTTAACTTTTGCTAAGAATGCAGCAGCAGACCATTTGTTAGCGCGACCGATAAGGTCTTGAGTTTCAGGTAAGTTATCGTAAGCATATTGGAAATCTGCTTCGATGTTTGCCCAAATGTCTTTATCATTCGCAACTTTCAATGTGGTGTTCTTCTCATCTACATAAGGAACCATGTTCCACATTTTCTTTGCTTCGAAATGATAGTGACCTCTCAGGAAGCGAGCTTCACCAGAGATTCTCTTTTGGTCAGCAGCAGAAATATCTGTTGCTTTTGCCATGATTTTGAGAACGTTGTTTGAACGGGTAACACCCTCGTAAACAGTTCTCCATTTGTTATTGAAATAACCGTTGGTAGATACGGCAGAGTATCTTTCCATTGGGTTGATATCCTGTTGGTCACCGGCGTCAGAACCTTTGTGAGCGTCACCGCCTACAACGGAACCATAAACCCAGTTACTTCCAGATGCATCCCAGTTACCACCGGCTCCGTAGCCGTCGAGTAATGAGTAAGCACCGATCAAAAGGCCTTCTACACCTTTCTTATTCGCTAGTACGTTTTCGTCGAGCGAACCTAAAGGACTTCTTTCCAGAAAGCTCTTGCTGCACGAGTAGATAACTACTCCGGTGAGAGCTATCAAGATGGCGTTAAAGAGTGTTCTTTTCATATGCTTGTAATCTTTAGATAAATTAGAATGTTACGTTTACTCCGAACAAGAATTGTTTTTGGTTAGGATAGTTACCATAGTCGATACCGAATGCAGTATCGTTACCTACGAACTCAGGATCCAAACCGCTGTATTTTGTAATCGTGAACAAGTTAGCAGCTTGAGCGTAGATACGGAATTTATCGATTCCGAGTCTAGCGATCGTAGACTTAGGTAAAGTATAACCGAGGATCAACGATTTCAGACGGAGGTAAGAACCATCTTCCATCAAAGAAGAGTTAGGAACTGCTTGGTTAGAGAAGTTCGAGCTGTTCTCAACGATTGGTAAAGTACCACCTTTGTTAGTTGGGCTCCAAGCGTTGTAAAGAGCAGCTTTAGATTTTCCACCTTGGAAAGACGCATAGTAGTCAGTCCACCATCTTGTATAGTTGATCACATCTTTACCTTGAACACCGTAGAAGAATGCGCTTAAGTCGAATCCTTCGTATTGGAGGTTCAGGTTCAAACCATAAGTTAACTTAGGGTTAGGGTTACCGTAGTAAGTACGGTCGTTATCATCGATTTTGCCGTCACCATTTGTATCTTGGTATTTGTAGCGACCAGCTTTAGCATCGGTTTGAGTAGGAGATTTTGCAACGTCAGCAGCATCTTGGAAGATACCGATTACTTTGTAACCATAGAATGCAGACACAGGGTGTCCAACTTGGTTACGAGCAAAATCACCAATACGAGAACCACCTGAGCTAAAGAAAGACTCACCTTCAGCAATTGCAATGATTTCGTTTTTGTACTTGGTTGCAGTAAAAGTAACATCGTACTTCAGCTTTTTGTTCATTAAAGCACCGCGTTTTGTAACAGCGATATCGATACCGCTATTCTTCATACTACCGATGTTTACGAAAGGAGCTCCTGCAGTACCTTGAGTTGTTGCAACTGGAGACAAAGTGTATAACAAATCAAGTGTTTTCTTCTGATAAACGTCTAACACAACTTCCCATCCGCCGTTGAATACCGCGTCGAAACCGATGTTAGAAGATTCGTTTGTTTCCCATTTACCTTTAGGGTTACCGATTCTAAATTGTTGGAAACCTTGTAAGGCACTGTTACTAGTACCGCCGAGGTCATAGAAAGAAGAACCGAGACCACCACCGAAGGTAGAGAAGGCGTTGTTAGGATCGATGTTTTGGTTACCCATTTGACCCCAACCACCACGAAGTTTCAATTCGCTGATGAATTTCACGCTCTTCATGAAGTTTTCACGAGAGATTCTCCAACCTGCAGAGAATGAAGGGAACACACCATAACGGTTGTCTTGACCGAATACTGAAGATCCGTCGCGACGTACAGTGGCACCAAACAAGTATTTATCTGCGTAGTTGTAATCTGCTTTAGCGAATACAGAGAAACGAGCGCGTTGAGCGTAAGGAGAACCGCTGTTGGTTTGAACACCGGAACCGGTATTCAACGCACGGTAATTTGGATCATCTACGAAATAACCTAAACGTTTAGCGTAGATTGAACGACCCCAATCTTCAATAGCTTCTGTACCAGCCAAAGCATTGATGCTGTGCTCGCCAAAAGTTTGTTTGTAAGATACTTGGTTTGTCCAGATCCAGCTTCTATACATTTGAGAACCTTCGTTATAATCGTTGGTTGAGTTATTCTCAGCGTTCTCGTATGTTTTGAAGTTGTAGTACCAGTAGTTGTTGAGGTATTGTTCACCACCGAAGCTTGTTCTCACTGTGAAGTGCTTAGCGATATCAGCTTCAGCATAAACGTTACCGAGGAATTTGTAATCGTTGTTACGGTTGTCTTTCGCACGAACGCGGTAAGCAACAGGGTTCAACGCGTTACCTAAACCGGCACCTTTTTGACCAGCGAAGTTACCTGCGATATCATATACAGGAACGATTGGTTGGATACGGTAAGAGAGAGAGATCTCGTTACCTTCAGATTGGTTACCGATTTTGATGTTGTTGCTATAAGACATTTGGAAGTTCTGACCGATTCTCACTTTATTCTTTACAGTGAATTCAGAGTTGAAACGAGCAGTATAACGCTTATAGTAAGTAGTCATTACAGTACCTTTTTGGTCGAAATAGTTCAAACCAAAATAGATACGGCTGTTTTGACCACCACCTGTAACAGACAAGTTATGGTTGGTTAACGGTTGAGTGCTGAACACTTCATTGTACCAGTTAGTACCAGCTTTGTTTGCTTTGTGAATTAAGTAAGAACTGTTAGGATCATCCAAGTTCAAGAAATACTTACTGGGATCAGCAGCAGGGTTTCCGTTCATAACACCGGTTAAAGAACCAGCGAGGATGTAATCAGGTAATACCGGAGTAGCACCGTTACCATACTGAGGGTGCTTAGGGTTACCGTTTGCTTCTACTTGACCAGAGTTTCTCAAAGCCAACCAAGTTAAATTCGCCATTTCTTGAGGATTCAACATGTCGAATCCTTTACCACGACCTTGCACGCCATAATATGCGTCGTAGCTTACTTTAACACCACCATTGGTGCGGCCTTTCTTGGTTGTAACGATGATTACACCGTTCGACGCTTTAGAACCGTAGATAGACGCCGCAGAGGCATCTTTCAATACTTGGATGCTTTCGATATCATTAGGGTTGATATCACCCAAGTTGTCGGTTTGTACTCCGTCAATTACATAAAGAGGGTTGTTGTTGTAGAATGAACCGAAACCACGGATACGAACACTAGCTCCATCGCCAGGTTGACCCGAAGAAGTTACGGTTACACCGGAAGCACGACCTTGCAACTGTTGTTCAGCGCTTCCGCTTGGAACTGCTACCATGTCGGCAACTTTTACAACTGATACTGATCCGGTGATGTCTTTCTTCGCTTGAGAAGAATAACCGGTTACTACCACGTCTGTTAACGTTGTAGATTTTTCTTTCAAAGCAATTTCCATAACGGCTTTGTTAGCTACTGAAACTTCTTGAGTCTCAAAACCAACGAAAGTCACTACTAAAACCGCATTTGAATTGGGAACTTGGATGGAGAAATTACCATCCGCATTTGTTTGGGTACCGGTAGTTGATCCTTTTACCGTTACCGTAGCCCCGAAGATGGGCGTTTTGTCTTTGTCACTAGTTACCTTACCGGTAATAGTTTTCTGTTGTGCGAAAGTTACTGTGGCAAACGTTAGCGCAATCGCAGTTAGCCACAACCTAACGACAGTTAGCTTTGAGGGCATAATGATTGAATTTTGATTAAGGTTTTGTGATATAAAAAATATGGCGTTTCAAATTAACACTATTTTGAAACCTGAATCAAAAAAAATTAAGATTTTGTTAAGATTTTTTTTGACTCATTTTCTTGGCAATCGTCAGATGAAAAATCACACCCCGTCACAACTCAATACCCTATTGACTTTCATCGTCTTGTACTCAAATTTTCACTAACAGTTAGTTGTGTAAAATTTACACATTACTGATCTCGCTACCATGGTAAAGAGTTAACAATTTGCAAATATGCTGCATCGATTTTGCAATTTTTTTTTCAGCACCCTTTCCCCTCACTTTTTACCCCCCTTTTTGTTTTGCCACTTAAGTTATAAAAGGCTGCCTTTTTGACTGAAAAATTCCATTGGCAAGTAAATTGTCTTCTTACCTTCGCACCTATTTTTAGCAAAACGAAGACAAAAAATCAGTGATATGAGCACGCAGCAAGACGAAATGACTCCGATGGACATTAATACCGATGAAAACATGAGTGGAACCAGCCATCTGAATGACCCGGTAGCCGATGAATCGGAAATCGAAAAATTGAAAGATGAAGTTAACTCTCTGAAAGACAAATATTTAAGACAGGTAGCGGAATTCGATAATTTTCGCAAAAGAACCGCAAAAGAACGTTTAGACCTGATCCAAACAGCCGGTAAAGACGTTGTAGTATCACTTTTGGAAGTTTTGGATGATTGCGACAGAGCCGAAAAACAATTGCAATCGAGTACCGATTTAACTCAAATCAAAGAGGGTATCCAGTTGGTATTTCAAAAGCTTCGAAACACCATGCAAGCCAAGGGTGTAAAGGCTATGGAAACGGTTGGAACCGAATTCAATGCAGACATTCATGAAGCCATCACTGAAATTCCTGCTCCTACCGAAGAAATGAAGGGTAAGGTGATTGATCAGGTAGAAAAAGGGTACTATATGAATGACAAGATCATTCGATTTGCAAAAGTGGTTGTTGGTAAATAAGAATCAAAGGCACAATAATATTAGGACCGTATGTCAACAAAAAGAGATTATTACGAGGTATTAGGAGTAAGCAAAGGCGCTAGCACAGATGAAATTAAGAAAGCCTACCGTAAGGTAGCGATGCAATACCACCCCGATAGAAATCCGGGTGATAAAGCAGCCGAGGAGAAGTTCAAAGAAGCTGCCGAGGCTTACGAGGTATTGAGTGACGCTGATAAGAAAGCGCAATACGATCGATATGGACATGCCGGAATGGGAAATAGCGGACGTGGTGGATTTGGCGGTGGTAGTGGTAATATGGACGATATCTTCAGTCAGTTTGGAGACATTTTCGGGGATGATATTTTTGGAAGCTTTTTTGGTGGTGGTCAAAGAGGCGGTGGTGGCCGTGGTCAGCGAGCCAGAGGTGTGAAAGGAAGCAACCTACGTGTAAAGCTGAAATTGAACTATGAAGAAATTGCAAAAGGCGTAACCAAGCAAATCAAGGTTAAAAAATACGTTCCTTGTACTACTTGTAGTGGTAGCGGAGCAAAGGATAAAGGTAGTGTACAAACCTGTTCAACTTGTGGTGGCAGTGGTCAAGTGCGTAAAGTGAGCAATACCTTTTTAGGTCAAATGCAAACCGTAACTACTTGTCCAACTTGTAACGGAGAAGGAACTACCATTACTGCAAAATGTGGAAGTTGTAAAGGGGAAGGCAGAGTGTATGGTGAGGAAACAGTGAGCATTGATATTCCGGCAGGTGTTCAAGAGGGCATGCAATTGAGTGTAAACGGAAAGGGCAATGCAGGAGAAAGAGGCGGTTCGAACGGAGATTTGATTATCTTAATTGAAGAAGAAGCACATAAGGAATTGCACCGTGATGGATTGAATGTAGTGTTTGAATTGCATGTGAGTTTTACTGATTTAGTGTTTGGTACTCAAGTAGAGGTTCCAACAATTGATGGAAGAGCTAAAATTAAAATTCCTGCAGGAACGCAAAGTGGTAAGATCTTCCGTTTGAAAGGAAAAGGATTCCCTGCAATTAACTCCTATGAAAAAGGAGATCAGTTGATTTATGTGAGCGTGTGGACTCCACAACAGGTAAGTTCAGACGAAAAAGCGATGTTGGAGAAATTGGCGAAGTCAGAGAATTTTCAACCGAAACCTGATAAATCGGAGAAGAGCTTTTTTGATAAGGTGAGGGAGATGTTTAGTTAGGGGGTAGGCTTTAGGTGTTAGGCTTT
>DGDD01000202.1:0-7308 GCA_002385265.1 Chitinophagaceae bacterium UBA3961 | reverse complement strand
TAGGCTTTAGGTGTTAGGCTTTAGGTTTTTTTGACCACAGATAGCTCAGATTTTTATGGATTAACACAGATTAGCCTTCTAATTCTAATCAACCTGACTGCCGGCTCAATTGTTGCCTGACTAGTTTATTTTATTCAGTTTTTTACCGCGGCGGCGCGGCGATCCTTCGACAAGCTCAGGACAAGTTCGCAGCGGTAACGCAGCGCTGACAGTCTATCTGTATTTCCTCGTTCCTCGTTTCCTCTTATCCTCGCTCCTGTGCTCTGGCTGTTTCATTATTAATTATTAATTACCCTGGCTGTTTCATTGTTAATTATTAATTCTTAATTATTAATTAGCTCCCGCTTTTCTCTTCCTCTGGCGCAAATAAATCTTCCTTGCTTTTTCTACAATTTGAAGGAATTCTTTTTGAAGGCTGTTGTTGGGATCGATGGATTTGTTGCAGGAATCGATTACTTGCGACCAAGTGATTTTCTTAGCATATTCCGATTCTTTGAGCATCGCAGTGAACATGCTTAGGGAAGTAGCAAATCGGTAAGATTGAGGCAGCTCTGAATAAGGAGTATACACTAACGGAACTACGTATCCGCTATATCGAATGATTGAATCGCCGGGGTTTTTATAAGATATGGAAACAGACCCGAGGTATTGTTTATCTCGAGCAGTAATGGTTTGTATATCTTCTGTTGTTTTCAATTCAATAAGTGCCATCAAAGAATGCCCTGATCCTACTTCTCCCCCTTCAATTTGACTCAACGAATCGGCCAGCGCGCGGGTTTTATTGTCGTATCCAATTAATCGATAGTCTTGAACCCACTTACTATTGAAAGCAATATTTAAGTAAGCATCATCGGCTACTGTATAGAGGGTTTGAGTCAATTCTTTTACCAATACTTTTTCAGCTTCCGCTTCATTATCGAGGTAGGCAAAATTTCCATTTCCCTTTTTAGCTAGCACTTCTAATTTTGAATCTTTATAATTTCCCATTCCAACGCCCAAACAAGTAAGATAGATACCGAGTTGTTGGTGTTGAGTGATGAGTTTATCGAGTTCGTCTTCTGTAGATTGGCCAACGTTGAAATCGCCGTCTGTTGCTAAAATAACGCGGTTGTTTCCGCCTTTGATAAAGGTATTTTTTGCCAGTTGATAGGCTGTTCGAATACCCGACTCTCCGGGTGTAGAACCCACAGGAAAGAGTCCTTCAATGGATCTGCGAATACTGTCCTTTTCTTTGCCACTTATTGGTGGCAGCCACACGCCTACTGCGCTTCCATATACCACAATAGAAACAGTGTCTTTATCGCGAAGATTGTTAACTAGTAATTTGAACGCCGATTTTAATAGGGGTAGTCGATTGGGTAGATCCATCGATCCCGACACATCAATTAAAAACACCAAATTGCTAGGAGGAACTTTTTCCGGTTCCAATTTGCGTGCATCCACTTTGAGCAACAGCAATTTGTTTTGATCGTTCCAAGGGCAATCGGTTACTACCGATTCGTATCCAAACACACTGTCTTTGGGTGGCGCTTTGTAATCGAAATCAAAATAATTCAAGACCTCTTCTGTGCGCACGGCATCGGGAGGGATCATGGTATTCATGTTGAGAAAGCGTCGAATATTGCTGTAAGAGGCTTTGTCAGTATGAATGGCGAAACCTGATTCCGGATAGGTAGACGCAGGGATGAATTCGTTTTCTATGAGTGAGCTATAGGTTTCTCCACCTACCACCCAGCCTTTACGATCTTGCGGACGAAAGTTTTTGGTAACCGAAACCAATCGAGCGCGGGTAGCGTTTGCCGCCGCTTGAAGCTGTTTTAGCTTCAACACCTGGTAAACTCCATTGGTTAACACAAAAACCTTAGGTTGGTATCCTTCTTGACTTACCGTGACGCTATCTACTTGTCGGGAAGAAACAATTCCAAAAGAACCATCACTTCCACTTGAGTATAAAAAGCCTGTGGAGTGTAAAATAATACGTGCATTCGTGATCAGGCTGCCTTTCTCGTCTTGCACCTCTCCACGCAAATAATACTGGGCTTGTACTGAAAAGTACAAGAAACAGGAAGCAAATATGACAAGCGTGGTTTTCAAATGGACTGATATTATTGGACTACGATCGAAACAACTTACCTAAGGTACACCTTATTCTGCCAATCGGTAGATCTCGCGAATGTTTCTCCCCAATCCGTCGTAATCGAGGCCATAGCCCACTACAAATTTATTAGGAATGGAGAATCCGAGATAACTAATGGTAATAGGATATACAGTAGCTTCCGGTTTGTGTAAAAGTGAAACGATTTTTACAGATGCCGGTTGCTGGTGTTGAATTTGAGGAAGGAACTCGCTGAGGGTTTTACCGGTATCAACAATGTCTTCGATGATTACAATATCACGGCCAATGATGTCCATATCAAGACCAATAGCTGTGATCACATGTCCGGTTGATTTGGTTCCTTTGTACGAGGCTAATTTGATGAAACAGATTTCTGCATCGATGTTCAGTTCTTTGAACAAGTCGGAGGCAAACATGAAAGAGCCGTTCAAGATAGCGATGAAAAGGGGCTTTTTATCTTTGTAGTCTTTGCTTAAATCAGCAGCGATCTCTTTGATTCGTTTGCTGATCATGTCAGCAGTTAAATATGGTTCGAACTCTTTGTCGTGTACACGAATTTTCATGCGATTAGTTTTGATAGATCAATAATTCCTGGCCAATTTTCAGACTGTTCGATTCCATCCGATTCCAATCTTTGATTTGCTCTACGGTTACATTGTATTTTTTGGCGATGCTATACAAAGTTTCTTTTGTTTGAACGGTGTGGCGCGTTGCACTTGCCTTCGATTTTGTTTCGGAAGCTGAATTCATAGCCGCTTTTGGAGCTGTTACCTGTTGCGGTTCTGCGGATGCTTTTTGAGATTTGAATTGAGCCAACCACTCTTTTAAAAGTTTGGGACGTTGGGTGGCGGCTTCTTGCAATTGCAATTTTTCACCCGGAGCAGGTTGCATACTCACATCCATTTTATTGTACTCCAAGAGTGACTCAAGGCGAAGGCCCTCCGATTGGGCAATGCTGTAAAGTGTTTCGCCTTCTACTACTACATGTTCTTGCTTTTCACCTTTCTTACGTTTGCGTTGCAAGAATACGAGTTGATCATTGATCAAAATTTCTTCTTCCTTGGCATCGTTGAAATCTAACAAGCGCGCCAAAGGAATGTCGTATTTCTGTGCAATAGATAGCCATGCCGTACCGGCTGTAGCTACTACAACGCGGGTGGCGTTGATTTGGAACTCTCCCGAGGGGTAGATGGAGGAAAGAGGGGGGAGAGCGGAGGAGGGAGGAGGGAGGTTGGAAGATGGAGGAGGTAGGACGGAGGAGGGAGAAGAAGATGTTAGTACAGGCATGGCGGGGCCGGGTGCTGTGGTAACATAGAAATCATCGCTCGGTTTTAGTTTACCGAGGGCGATGAGCGTATAGTCTTGAAGGTTATAATCTTCAATTAATTTGATCAATATTTGAGAGTACTTGATATTGGTGGCGTAGCCGGCCTTTTTAAGACCGTAGGCCCAACCTTTATAATCTTCGGGATCTAGTTCAAATAGAAACGAATAGCGTTGATTCTTCTTTAAAAAATCGGAATGATCGGCATAAGAGTCTTTGGGGCTGCCATAACTGCGGAAGCATTCTCCTTCGGCGTCGTCATCGTGGTAAACGCGTCCACCGTCCCAATTGCTTTTGCACTTGATGCCAAAATGGTTGTTTGATTTAAGTACCAGTTCACTCCTACCCGCTTCAGTTTCATGAATGCCTTGAGCGAGTGTAATAGATGCAGGCACACCGGTGCGAAGCATTTCTTCGATCGCCAATTGGCGGTAGGTATTGATATACTCCATCACGTATTCACTTTTTTGAGCGAATAGTGAAATGGAGAGCATCATTGAGCAAAGCGTCAATACGAGCGATAGTTTTTTCATGATTGAAGGATCACTTTTTGCGAATCAGCAGAATTCCATCTCTCACCGTCAACAGCACTTTCTCTACTGAATCATCGTTCGAAACATATTCATTAAAAGCCTGCATGGCTTTTGCATTTTTTCCTTTTACGGGATCTTCGAGCACTTGTCCGTGAAAGAGGACATTGTCTGCGATGATCACGCCCCCGGGTCTCAATTTTGGCAGTACTAGATTGTAATAATCGATGTAGTGCACTTTATCGGCATCAATGAACACGATATCCCATAATTCATTGAGTTCCGGAATGATAGATAACGCATTTCCGTGGTGCAAAATTATCTGGTCGCGCCATACGGAGAGGTCGAAATAAGACTTGGCCATCACGGTTTCAGACTCGCGTACTTCGATGGTATGCAGTTGTCCATCTTTTCGGAGTCCTTTGGCGAGGCAAAGGGCGCTGTAACCGGTGAAGGTTCCTATTTCGAGGATGCGTTTGGGCTGCATCATGCAGCTGATCATTTCCAAGAAACGGCCCTGAACTTTTCCACTGATCATATGGGCTTGGGGATGAATGGAGCGGGTTTGCGCTTCCAATTCGTCCAGCACCCCATCGGGAGCCGAGGTAAATTTCTCTGCATACTCCTGTGCCAGCGGGTGGATCATGTCCATGGGCGCTTTCATTTTTGCAAAAATAAGGCCTATAAATGAAGAAAGGCCTGATATACAGGCCTTTCAAGTTAAAATTCTTAGAAATTCGGTTGAAGTGGGTGCTTGGTATAGAAGTGTAGCACTTGCTCAACCACTTCTTTTGGCGTATCGGCCACTTGAAGCAAGTCGAGGTCTTCTTTCGAAATATTGTTGCTTTGTTGGAGCATGGTTTCTTTCAACCAGTCCATCAGTCCTCCCCAATATTCAGAACCCACCAGTATCAACGGTACTTGCAACATTTTTCCGGTTTGAATAAGGGTAGCTACTTCGAAGAATTCGTCCATGGTACCAAAGCCACCGGGCATCATGATGAAGCCTTGAGAGTATTTGGTGAACAGGGTTTTTCGAACGAAGAAGTAATCGAAGTTCAAATTGGCATCACGATCAATGTATGGATTGGCGTGTTGTTCGAATGGAAGTTCAATGTTGAGTCCAACTGATTTTCCACCGCCTAATTGAGCGCCTTTGTTAGCGGCTTCCATGATACCGGGGCCGCCACCGGAGATAATACCGAAGCCTTCCTCTGCAAGGCCGCGCGCTATTTCTGTGGCGAGTTCATAGTATAAATGACCGGGTTGTGTGCGTGCAGAACCAAAGATGGAAATACAAGGGCCGAGTTTTGCGAGTGCTTCAAATCCGTCAACGAATTCGGCCATAATTTTAAAGATCTGCCAGCTGGAATGAGCTTTGGATTCGGACCAGCGGCGTTGTTTCGACAATTTAATAGAATCATTCATATCACAAAGGATTAAAGGGATTTGCTAGATCAGCTTGATTTCGAGAGGTAATGAAAACCAAGCCCGGTGAGGGGGTTATCGCAATCGAGTTATCTAGACGAAAATAAGGTTGAATGCCCTGTATCAAGTGCATCAACTTTGGCAATCTACTCTATTAAACGCTGAAAATCAGGGTTTCGTTTATGCAGTTACTTGTTTTTTGGAGATAATTAACAAACCGAAGAAGGTAAGCGCGCCGTTAATGATGAGCATTTCCGGACCTACTTCGTAGCCATGCAAAAGCTTGGCTTGGTTGATATCGAAGATGTAACACAAGATGGGTGACACAACGCAAATCCAGGGAACCCATTTATCATGTACGGCTCTTTTGGTAACCAACCCGAAGGTGAAGAGACCCAAGATGGGCCCATAGGTATAGGCTGCTACGCGCAAGATCACACCGATCATACTTGGATTATTTGCTTCTTTAAAGATGAGAACAAAAACCAAAAAGATAGCAGCGAAAGCAAGGTGCACTCGTTGACGAATCTTTTTCTTTTCTTCCTCGGTTTGAGTGGTGTTGCGTTTCATTCCTAAAATATCGAGACAGAAAGAAGAGGTTAAAGCTGTAATGGCTCCATCGGCACTAGGGAACAATGCTGAGATCAAAGCGATGATGAATATCACTCCCATGATCTTGGGCATGTAGCCAATGGCAATGGCGGGGAAGAGTTTATCGGCCGTAACATCTACACCATTTAGCATCAGTTTGGTCACTTCTTTTCCATTTTCAACAATGGTTTGCCATTGTGCACCTTGTTGGAAAGCATAGAGGTGTAAGAGTCCACCGAGGAATAAGAAAAGTAAGATGACACCTAGCAATACAAAACCGATGGTAACGATGTTTTTTTGAGCATCTTTCAAGGTTTTAACGCTGATGTTTTTCTGCATCATTTCCTGATCCATGCCGGTCATGGTGATGGTGATGAATGCCCCGGCCAATATTTGTTTGATGAAAAAGAGTTTGGATCCCGGTTCGGTGAAGAAAATTTTAGAGAAGTTCTTCTCTCCCATTTGTTGCATGGCCGCGCCCATACTCAAATCCATGTTATTGAGAATATAGATCACACAAAGCACCAGTCCAATAAGCATGCAAGAAGTTTGCAAGGTATCAGTGTATACGATGGTTTTCACGCCACCTTCGTAGGTATAGAGCAAGATCATCAGTAAGATGATGAGCGTGGTAACCCAGAAGGGTACGTGGAAGTCGGACAGAATAACATCTTGCAATATTTTTACAACGAGGTATAAACGAGCGGTGGCGCCTAACACGCGACTAAGTATGAAAAAGGAGGCGCCGGTTTTATAGGAGTAGAAGCCGAGTCGGCCGGAAAGATAATCGTAAATACTGGTAAGGTTCAATCGGTAGTAGAGTGGTAAGAGTACGTAACCGATGGTGATGTATCCGATGAGATAACCGAGTGTAATTTGGAAATAGGCGAAAGATTCTTTGGCAACGCCTCCGGGCACGCTTACGAAGGTAACGCCGCTAAGGCTGGTGCCCACCATTCCGAAGGCCACGAGCATCCAGTTGGAGCTTTTATTCCCGATGAAGAACGAGTCGTTGTTAGAATTTCGCGAAGTGAAATAAGCAACTACCAATAAAATCAGAAAATAACCGATAACAAAACTGAATAATAACGCTGGCGACATAAAAGAAATTTAATTTAGCAGCTTGGAGGTGTGAAAGTAGTGAAAACTTGGGAGTGAAGCAGAATCAATTAAGAATTAAGAAGTAAGAATTAAGAATTGAACAGCCAGGTTAATTAATAATTAATAAGTAATAATTAATAATTGAACAGCCAGGGTAATTAATAATTAATAAGTAATAATTAATAATTGAACAGCCGGCGAGATCAAGAAAGAACAGG
>DGDD01000088.1 GCA_002385265.1 Chitinophagaceae bacterium UBA3961 | reverse complement strand
CTCAGCTATAACTTTCAAAAGGCAGTTCAATTTCCTGTATATTGTTTTTTTGGAGGAAAAATTGTACAAATTCTTGATACAATTTTTGTTCCCAAAAGCTTGACACTTGGAGCGGGCTATAGTTTCAAAAACAGCTCGAGGACTGGATTAGTGAATTCATTTAGTTCATCTATTAACTTTAGGTTAGGCAAATTAGGGTCAATAGGTTTAAACGCATCAACATCATATAATAGTAGGATCGGGATAAAGGCAATCCAGATTAGTGGAAATGCCTCTGCGAATTTGCAATCAGGAAAAAGATTCTGGATGAACTCCAAAGGGGTATCTGAAGGCGCAAGTTTGTATGGTACTTCGATTACTTTTGTAAAACCTAGTTTTATACCAATGTTGCAATCTCGAATAACAAATACGGGATGGGCAGGTCGGTTTCAACTGGGAGTGAACCCGGGAAGTGGAATCACGGCCGATATTGAGCTAGAGATTTACTCACAAAGTTCTGGAATTAACGGAGAGGATATTGTTCAAAAAAAGCCGTTATATGGTTTTTTATACTCAGAGATAGCAAGGGGGGATAAAAATGCAGTGATGGATTTTAATAGGTTGAATGATCGAGTAGTCACCCCAAGTACTCCCATTTTATCTGCTCCTCAATATAATTATGATATTTTCAACATTCAAGGAGAAGGCACTGGTGGAACATTTAGAGCTTATCGCAACGATGTTGGATATATGCATGATAATCGAACTGAATCAAAAGACAAGAGTTTGTCTGCTGGGGTTGATATTGGTCCTTGGGGGCACTATGGGTTTAATTTACAAAAGGTTAAAACTCCAACTGTTTCTGGAGATTGGGAAGATGGTAACTTCTTGAGAAATTCACTTGACTTTACAGGTAGAGATACTTTATACCCGACATTTGAAAATGTATACTTTAGAAATCCTGGTGAAGTGAGCATAGTAGACAATGAACGCTTAAAAACCTATGGGTACGATAAACTTGTTAGGTTTCAATTAGAAGGAACCAATGAGAAACCCGAAGTTAGGCCAATTCTTAGAAAATATGATAGCTATCTTAATTACATAGGAAACGATACGATAAAAAGTCAACGATTGTTTACAAAGAGGAATAAACGTAGTCAGGTAATTACGGTTTTGACGGCAAAAGAGGCTTCACTGGTCGGGTTGGAAAAAAAATTGCGATCTTATAGTGTGACTGAAAGAATGAACTCTATAGATAACACGCTGAAGTTTGTTGAATTCAGTAGGATTGATAACCTGCGAAAAGAGCATCATATTTCCGAAATTACAGTTACTGAGACCGATGGGAAACGATATGTTTATGGGATACCGGTTTACAACAACATTCAACAAGACTTTACTTTCTCTGTAAACAATGTCTATACAACAGTTCCTGAAAAAGTGTCTTTGGGTGATCAGCAATTTATGACAACTGGATCACCGCTTCTTGGGACAAATTCGAGCAAAGATGGCTATGTTCAAATTACTTCTACTCCAGGCTATTCTAACAGTTTTTTACTAAGTGCTTTATTGTCACCAGATTATGTTGATTTAACCAATAATGGCGTGACTGAAGATGATCTGGGAGAAGCTGTGAAGTTTAATTACTCTCGTATAGGAGATGCTATTCCTGTATTTAAAAAATGGAGGACGCCACTAACAAATGGCGACTCTGTCAATTTTATCGCGGGGCAGAAGACAGAGGTAAAAGACGATAAGGGTTTTGTTGCATATGGTGAAAGGGAGAGTTGGTACTTGAACTCAATAGAGTCCAAGAACATGATTGCGGTTTTTTATTTGTCTAATCGGGATGACTCAAAAGGTGCAGCAAGCGTTTATGGAGGTATAGATGCGAGTGATACCACATCAAAAAAGCTTGATAGCATTGATCTGTTTAATAAGGCAGATCTTAAGAAAAATGGCATTAATGGAGCAAAACCAATCAAGACAGTTCATTTTCGATATTCTTATAAACTTGCAAATAATACACCAGACCATCCAGTAGCAACAAATGGACAAAGAGGAAAACTAACATTGGATTCGCTGTATTTTACATACTCAAGAATTAGAAAAAAGGTGATCAATAAATACATCTTTAAGTACAATTATAATGATTCAGACATTTCATCGAATCCAGACTATAAGTCAGAGACCTCTGATCGATGGAAGACCTACAAACCTTCTCAGCTAAACCCGAACCAAATGAGGAATGCAGATTTTCCTTATGTTCCTCAAGACAGAAATTCAAAACCAATACTAGATAACAATGCAGGTGCTTGGAGTTTAAAACGAGTTGTTCTTCCCTCTGGTGGCGAAATTTCAGTGCAGTATGAATCAGATGATTATGCCTATGTCCAAAATAAGAAAGCGGCTATGTTTATGAGAGTTGTTGGATTTGCATCTAGCTCGTCTGGTGACAATCTGAGTAGTTCTATTTATGACTGGAATGCTTCTAAGGCTAAAAGTTATGTATTTATTCGTGTTCCTGTAGGAGTTTCCAGTGTAGCAGAAATAAAGGAGAAGTACATTGATGATATGGACCAAATAGCCTTTAATCTTATGGTAAATATGCCAAAAGGTAAAGAGTTGGTTAGGTGTTATTCGACAATTAATGAAGGAGAGTACGGTGTTTCGTCATCTAGTAGTAATATCATATGGATTAAACTTGAAGAATATGGTGGTCAAAGTGTCATTACGTCCCAAGTTCTTGAGTATTTGCTTGAGGAACTTCCGGGGCAGGCTTTTCCTGGTTATGATCTGAGTGGTCAAACTCAACTGAAAAAGATTGCCGATATCATGGCATCTTGGACGTTGAACATTCAAATGAATGGGAGACCTCCAAAATATGTTATGATGACTTTGAATAAAGCAAAGACGATTGATACAATTAGCTCGTTTGCTCGGCTAAACGTACCATATAATGCCAAATATGGTGGTGGACTTAGGGTGAAATCAATTAGAATCTCAGACGCATGGGATACACTTACTGCACAGTTTAGAAGCACATACGGGTTAGACTATCAATATACAACCACTGAGGTTCGAAATGGGAAAGCTTCCGTTGTCAGCAGCGGCGTTGCGTCTTACGAGCCATCAATCGGTAATGAAGAGAATCCTTTTCAAAAAATGGTTAAATATTCCAACAGAACACCTTTAGGACCGACTGATTTTGGCGCAGTTGAACTACCAGTTCTTGATGCTTTTTTTCAAGCTCCAATTGTTGGATACAGTAAGGTTTCTGTTTCTTCAATGAAAAAGGATAAAACCAATAGTCAAAAATCAAGATCCAAAACAGGTAGACAGGTTACTTCTTTTTATACTGCGAAAGATTTTCCAACTCTTACACAGATTACTAAGCTTGAACCTAGTTCTATGAAGGAGTTTCATCAGGCAGAGCATTCTACTTTTTTTAGAAAGCACTCGTTTGATTATAAAGCCGTTTCTCAGGGATTTTTGGTTGTACTTAATGATATGCATGGAAAAATGAAAAATCAGATTTCATATTCCGATTTAGATTCTTCAACAATAATTGGATATACTGAAAATTACTACAAGAATACGGGTAAAAATGGACTAGCTGATACTTTCTCGTTTATTTCAAATGATAGTAGTGGAAAGGTAATAAACGGAAATTTGGGAGTGGATATTGAACTAATGACCGATACTCGTGAGAATTTTGTAAAAAGTAAAGCTTACGAGGGACAGGCAAACATTGATTTTATTACTTTATTCGGTGCGCCAATACCACTGCCTTTTTATTGGCCGGTATCTGGGAATTCTGAAAGCTTATATCGAGCTGTGACAACTACAAAGGTGGTCAATTATCACGCGATATTGGACAGTGTTGTAGTTAATGATAAAGGAAGCGTGGTTTCTACAAAAAATATTGCTTATGATTTTTATACAGGTGATGTCTTGGTGAATAGAACAAATAATGAATTTGATAAAGCTTTATACTCGACATCTTATCC
>DGDD01000235.1 GCA_002385265.1 Chitinophagaceae bacterium UBA3961 | reverse complement strand
AACCAAATTTTCTGAAAATGTTTCTTCTATTCATTACTACGATAGTGTAATGGTTATTGAAAAAAAGAAAAAACTTCCATTAAAATCAGAAGCGACAGGAACTGCAAAATACACGTTTAATGTAATCAAATTAAATAGGAAAGAAAAAATCAAGCGTAAGATTGAACTTATTCTCCGTTACTTGGGGATAAAAAGCATTTTGTATCCCTAATTTGACTTAATAATTTTCTTGTGCGGTACATGTATAGTAAACGAGGGGTGATCAGCATTCAGAGAATATTGCTTGTTGTAATGATGATGAGCATTTGTAACTATGCGTTTTCGCAAGTAAACTTAACCAATGGACTAATTGCCTATTATCCATTGAACGGCACCGCTACTGATGCTTCCGGTAATAACCTGAATGGTGTTATTATGGGGAACCCCCAACCTACAACCGACCGTTTCAACAACCCAAACAGTGCAATGAGGTTTGACGGCGCTAACGACTACATTGTAGTAAACGATGCAGGTAAACTCTCTACTAAAGCGATTACTGTGGCTGCAATGATAAACACAGAAGTTGCAGGTGGTCAGATGATCCTCGGTAAAATCGAATATGGCACCGGCTATGCTGCAACCTACAACTTAGGAATAAACTATGATGTTCAATACGGATATTTTTTTGGAACGACCCCCTTCACAGCTTCTTGTTTTCAACAATACTTGTATGATCCAAGCAATCCATTTGCAAGAACGACCAACAATTTCAGTACCAATCAATGGCATTGCTTGGTAGGGAGTTTCGAAAACAATACTCTGAAAATTTATGTAGATGGAGTGCTCGCCGACGTGAAGACAACCACATATCAAAACTTACTTGAGTGTACTAACACACAGCTTTTAATTGGAAGCTGGTGGGCAGGAGATCCTCTCCGTTTTAAAGGCAAAATAGATGATGTTCGTATCTACAATCGAGCGCTCAATACAGACGAAGTTGCGGCGTTATGTGAGGTTCAAAACACGCTTTGCAACGGAACATTGGGCGACCCTGTAGTGAATATCACTTTTGGATCAGGTAACAATCCTGCTTCCGATTTACCCACTACTGTTCCGGGAGCTTCTACTACTTTGAACTACCTGGCTGTAACGGGCAATCCTGCCACCCCTGTTCCCAATGATGGTCAATACACTATCACCAACAATGTTCCTGCCAACCAAGGTTGGTTCATGGGTGCGCCTGATCATACTCCAGGTGATAACAATGGTTATATGGCTTTTTACAATTCGCAAGCAACAGCGGGATTGGAATTCTACAAACAAACCATCTCCAACCTTTGTGGAGGCACTTCCTATGAATTTGCGGCATGGGTGGCCAATTGTCTTGATCTAAACAAAGGAAACGGAGTGGATCCTGATGTTACTTTTCAAATCACCAAACTGGATGGTACCGTACTTGGTAGCTACACAACTGGCCCTATTACAGAAAGCACTTCCATGACTTGGCGCCAATACGGATTTTATTTCACCCTCCCAACAACGGAATCGAGCGTAATACTAAAAATGATCAACAATGCTCCCGGAGGTGCTGCTTTACCCGGTAATGATTTAGCTATCGATGATATTACATTCAGGCCTTGTGGACCTTTGTCAACAGCTTCTTTAGACCCTGTTTCGAAAAAAGACAGTGTAAGTATTTGTGAAGGCAGTTCCATCCAGCTTTACGGAACTATCCAAAGTGGGTATAGTACTCCGGCGTATAGATGGCAAGTAAGCACCGGAAACAATGCTTGGACAGATATCCCCAACTCAAATGCATTATCCATTAACGTTACTCCAAATTATAACAATGGCACTTATGTGATCTATCGTATGGTAGCCGCTGAAAGCACAAATATTAACTCTATCAATTGTAGAATTACCACGAATATTCTCTATGCCCGAGTGAATCAGCTACCCGATGGGAACCTTGTTGGTGATACCATATGTGCAAATACGCAAGCCAAACTTTTGTTTCATAAACTCAAAGGTGTTGGACCTTTTACTATTAGTTATCAAGATCCACAGGGAAATCTAATAGTGCAACCCAATATAGAAAGCGACCTTACATTCAATGCTCCTAACATTCTTACTGCTAATGCAAACTATAAGCTATTGAGCATAACGGATAAAAACGGATGTATAAATTCCCCTTCATCCAATACTGATGCCGTGGTTGCCATACAGCCTGCCATTTTCAACACTCCTAAAGGCGGTTCTATTTGCTTTGGCAAGTCTATTACATTAGACGGTGCGAATGGAAGTCAATCACAGTACACTTGGTCGCCTGCCAGTACTTTGAGCAATGCCAGCATTGTCAATCCGGTAGCAAGGCCCACAACAACTACTACCTATCAAGTTGCCATTGTTTCATCAACATGCGGATACCAGAAAAGCTTCGATGTTGAAGTAGCAGTTCTTCCTTTGCCCGATATTGCAGTAACCAAGTCGAATGACATCACTTGCGACCTTCCTTACGCGCAATTAACAGCAAGTGGTGGCGTATCTTATGTGTGGTCACCCGCCTCTACATTAGCCGATGCCGGAGCAGTATCCACAAAAGCGACTCCAACCACTTCTACCACCTATTTGGTTACCGGCACAGGTGCCAATGGCTGTACAGACACTGCTTCCATCTATGTAGATGTTAATAAAACCGGAAGACCCGTATTTGCTGTACCCAATGCATTTACCCCTAACGGAGATGGAAAAAATGATTGCTTCGGTATTCGATCATGGGCAAATGTAAATATCACTGAGTTTTCAGTTTTCAATCGCTGGGGGCTTCGACTGTTTTCAACGAAAGATGCATCAGATTGTTGGGATGGAAAATTTAGAGGAGAAGCGCAACCAGCCGGTGGATACACGTATGTTATTAAAGGAGAAGGATTATGCGGGCCGGTAATTCGAACAGGTATTGTAATTTTGGTGCGATGAGTATGAAAAGAATCAATCCCGCAACCATATCTTTCGAAGAAATCCCCATTACTGTTCATTACCTAGAACAACCGTCTCCTACCCCTTCTGTAGTAACGTTGCCGGAGAATGTGAGCGCAGTGCTGTGGTCGACGCCGAGAGACGTACACGAATACCGCAGTTTGTATTATTCAGTGGGTGAAAAATGGAATTGGCTGGATCGAATTTTTATGGAAGATGAGGCCTTGAATGAGGCAATTAACAACGATCAAACCAGCATCTACCTGTTTCAATACCTCGGTGAAACCATTGGCTATATTGAATTGGTTGATTTAACGGATGCAGTGGAAATTCAGTACTTCGGATTGTTTCCGGAACATACGGGTAAAGGATGGGGACCCGCTTTGCTCAATTGGGTCATCAATAAAGCAGCCGGTTATGGGAAACCCAAAATACAATTGAATACTTGCTCACTCGATCATCCCAAAGCCTTACAAGTATATAAAAAAGCGGGATTTGTAGAAATAAAACAAGAATTTCCGATTCGAAAAAGAAGAATAAACTAAGTCCACAATGGGAACTGTTCAATGGGTACCAAGGTTCCGTCTTTACGTTCCCACCCCAAAGTATAGCTGCCATTTGTGATAACCAAATACGGAGCAGGAATACTGATCCCGTAGCGCATCACTTGTTCCAACACTTTCACATCTAAGTTCACATCCATGGCCTTGCATTCAATCATGAGCCAGGGTTGATGATTTCTATCGTACACCAACACATCGAAACGCTTTTTCATTCCACCCAAATCCAACTCTTTTTCTACGGCAATCAATGCCGAAGGATAGTTCAGCGTGCTGGTTAAGTAAAGTAATACATGTTGACGCACCCACTCTTCAGGACTTAGCGTTACCCACAATTTCCTCCATTCATCGAAAATGAGCGTTTTACCCAATTCTGCTTTGGTTCTGAAATCATGTTTTGGATAGTTTATCGCGATCATTGCTGCGAAATAACTAAATTTGTGGGATTAATCCGCCCATGACCCTATTCTTTGATATTTACTAACATAAAAGCCAACAACATGAAAACAAAGCAAGAAATCGTTGAAAACTGGCTCCCACGCTACACCGGAGAAAAACTGGAGAACTTCGGAAAGTACATCCTTCTCACCAACTTCAGTAATTATGTGAAGCTTTTCGCCGAATGGCACAACGTGCCCATCGTAGGTGCCGATCGCCCCATGCAATGCGCTACCGCAGAAAACATCACAATTATCAATTTTGGAATGGGAAGTCCAACCGCTGCAACCGTGATGGATCTGATGACTGCCATTGAGCCCAAAGCCGTTCTTTTCCTTGGTAAATGCGGCGGACTCAAAAAGAGAAATCAAATTGGCGACCTCATTCTTCCGATCGCTGCTATTAGAGGAGAAGGTACTTCCAATGACTATTTCCCTCCTGAAGTTCCGGCCTTACCTGCCTTCGCTTTGCAAAAAGCAGTATCTACTACCATTCGTGAACATGAAGTAGATTATTGGACAGGCACTGTTTACACCACCAACCGTAGAGTGTGGGAACACGACGAACAGTTCAAAGAATACCTCCAGAAAGTGCGTGCGTATGCCATCGACATGGAAACGGCTACCATCTTCTCTGTAGGTTTCTACAACAAGATCCCTACCGGAGCCCTACTCTTGGTAAGTGATCAACCCATGACTCCTGAAGGAGTAAAAACAGAAGAGAGTGATAAGAAAGTAACCGGCAATTTTGTAGAAAGACACATCAAAATTGGAATCGATTCATTAAAGCAATTGATCGATGATGGGTTAACGGTTCGTCACCTCAAATTCTAAACTGCCAAAGGCATAGCATCCAATTCGGATGCTGCCCTTTACCGGCGGTAGTCTGCAGAGTTTTGTATCTTCACAACATGCTTTCACGCTCCCCGTTACTGGAAGTAAAGAACTACTCACTATCTTTTGCAAACAGCCCACAAAAACCGGCTGTCAATTGTATTGATTTCACCATCCAAACAAACGAATTAGTGGCACTAGTGGGAGAATCAGGGTCGGGGAAATCAGTAACAGCCTTATCCTTATTAGGCCTGCTCCCTAAAAAAAGTATTGGCAAACAATCGGGTTCACTTCTCTATACCAAAAAAGATGGATCGCAAATTGATCTTTTAAATTGCGATGAGGCGATGCTGGAAAGTATTAGAGGAACCGAAATTGCAATGGTTTTTCAAGAGCCCATGAGTTCTTTAAACCCACTTATTACCGTTGGGGAACAGATTTCGGAAGCAATTAGAAAACATAAAAAACTCAAGTCCAAAGCTGCATTTTCGGAAACGGTTTCATTATTAGAATTGCTGAAAATTCCGAATCCCTCAGAAACCTATTATAAATACCCGCATCAGTTGAGTGGCGGACAAAAGCAGCGCATAGTGATCGCTATAGCGATGTGCTGTAAACCGCGTTTGTTAATTTGCGACGAGCCCACTACTGCACTAGATGTAACCGTACAAGCATCAATTCTTGAAACATTAAAAGAACTTCAACGCAATACCGGAATTGGCATCTTGTTCATAACACATGATTTAGGCGTGGTTTCGGAAATTGCGGATCAAACTATTGTTTTGTATCGTGGCGAATTAATTGAAAAAGGACCTACCAAACAATTGCTTCAAAATCCACAGCAAGAGTATACGAAAGCATTGATTCAATGCAGACCGCAAGCGGATTACAAAGGGCGCCTTTTACCAACGGTTGAATCCATTCTTAGTAATGATTCCGTTCATAACAAAGTATTTCAAAGCACAGCCAGCATTCAACCTTTCATTGAAATCAAGAATTTAAATGTTCGATTTGTAACCAAACGAAATTGGTTAGGGAAACCGAAAGCTTATTATCAAGCATTAAAAGATATCAACCTTACTATTTACAAAGGAGAAACACTGGGTATTGTGGGCGAAAGTGGTTCGGGTAAAACAACCTTGGGGAAAGCGCTCTTGCAATTGATTCCAGCCGATTCAGGCGATGTATTGTTGAACGGAACTGCTATTGGTCAATTTTCTAACTTAGAACTCAGGAAAAAACTGCAATTGGTATTCCAAGACCCCTTTTCCAGTTTGAATCCTTCCATGACCATTGAACAAGCATTAACTGAACCCATGAAAGTTCATGGAATGGGAGGCAATCACCAAGAAAGAAAAAGCAAGGTGATTGAGTTATTGGAAAAAGTTCAACTTTCAAAAGAGATCCTTCAACGCTATCCACATGAATTCAGTGGAGGTCAGCGCCAAAGAATTGTGATTGCCCGTGCCCTTACTTTGAATCCTGCCTGTATGGTTTGTGATGAATCGGTTGCAGCATTGGATGTAAGTGTTCAAGCCCAAGTTTTAAACCTTCTTCAAGAATTAAAAGAGAGTTTTCAATTCACCATTCTATTCATCACACACGATTTGAATGTAGTACACTATATTAGTGACCGAATCCTCGTCATGAACAAAGGTTCCATTGTTGAAACAGGCACTGCGCACGATGTATTTTATCATCCGCAGATGCCCTACACTCAACAATTATTAAGTGCGATCCCCAGGTTCTAAAATCTATTCCTCCTCATCGTCATCTGTGAATCGGCTGTAACGATTGAACTGATTGGCATAGAACCTTCCGGATGGACGAAGACCAAACAAGTACCCATTCAAAGAGCGCTGAGCTGCTTTCAATGCCTTATCCAAATCTTTCAATACTTCTTCTGGCTTATGCGTGAAATCCATATCCAAATGGTTTCTTGAAAAATCGATGAGGCCGAATCCCGCAATACGCCAAGGACCTTTCTCTGTTTTACGATACTTTAAAATATAAAACCAACCCGAGTCGGTTTTACTTTGTACCCATTGCTTTTTAATAACTTCAATTTCACTCAATGAATCTATTTCCAACTCCGAAACCAAGGCGGTTTCCAAAAGTTTATTTTCTGATTTGTACTCCGGCGACATGCAATCCAATTGCTTTAAAACATACAAGCCCTCGTACAATTTCTTCCGCTCCTTTTGATTTTTTTCAGTGCTTATTAATAGCACATGATCTACGGGTACTCCCTGTCCAATTAACCCCAACAAAGCTTTTGTTCGAGTAGCTCCAACCGGGAACTTCAATGCAGTTGCAAAGATCTTTTGCACCTGTGCATTTTCTTTGTAATAGGGAGCCAGCAGTGTGAAATACTTTTCCAAATCAGGATGGGTACTTTTTCTGGAACCATAGAAATCAACATTAGAAGAAGCTGCATCAATTTGTTCATTTTGAACCGTATTAACCGCTTTCTTCAATTCGATTTTTGCATCAAAAATCATCTTCGTCAATTCCGGACTGAATTCAGGTTTGTACAATCCCGAATCTTTGATTGTGACCAGTAAATCGAGGATCGGTTCTTTATAGCTTTCAATTGATATCAACTTATTGATTTCAGGAAACAAGAGGGTTGCTAATTTCAAACTGTCTTCAAAAGGTGAGAATAGCTCCTCATATTCGTTGTTCTCTTCAAAAACAGGTGGATCATTTACAATTAATTTCAAGAAGGTAGTTACGGCAAGTTTCTCGTCCATATTGGCTAAAGCTTGCAATACCGCGTTTTGATAACGAGTAGTGTCGGCATTGGCATCATACAATTCTTGCAAATATTGAACCCGCTGTACTAAACTGGTACTATCTTTTATATACCCCAATTCGCGAATCAATTGCTCCTTGGTTGCAACATATTCCTTTTTATCTCTAGTACCGGTTTCAATTGCCTTCTTCAAAAAAGTCCAGCCGATCTTTCCAAAATAGGTATCATTGATGGCCTTTCGTGCTTTCAATGCTAATAAGGAATCACTGCTGGAGAAGTCGGCATACCAGCGCTCCATGGGAGACTTAAAAATGGATACACTGTCTATCCGAGGTAACAATTCGAAACTGTTAAAAAATTCCAGTTGAGCTTCATCCAAGCCGGCATTGGCGTCGAAGTCGGTTGAAACAACAAACATTCGATTTCCGTTCAATATTACTTTTTTGCGAACAGCTTTCTGAGACGCTGTATCACGAAGCACTAAATCAAATCCCGAAATCATCCTATTGGACCAAAACGTATCGACTTTTTGATATATTAAGGAATTCGGCGCAAACGGATCCCAGAAATACTGCTTCCAAAACTTAGTACTGTCTTTATTGTAATATTCTCCCTTAAAGTCAATGGCTGTTACGAATATTCCCGATTTCAAGGAACGATCCATAAAACTGGCATTTTTATATACCGTCTGAAACTGACTACCATACTCACGTTTATTGATCAGGTCCTTCTCAGCCGCCATTAAATCTTGTGTACGCTGATCTGTTTTCGGATAATAGGAGGTTTTAACTTTGAATAGCAGACTTGAATCTATGAACCAAGATGGTTTCTCACTTGATGTAAGGCCTACTAATTTAGAACTTGGGATAAGACCACTCAATTCAGGCTGGTTTTCTACGTAGAAACTAAAGTATCCACCTGTGGCAACATACTGTGCATATAATTTATTGCCATCAGTAGTTTCATAACTAACCTTTAGCAATCCTCCACTAGGAGTCATTGTAAAGCTTCTAGACAATTCTTTTTTAATGATCGGAACTTGTTCAAAATTGAACGCTAAAATGGCCAATGAGAAACTATCTTCTTCTATTAGATCGTGCTGATCCAATCGGAATGTCATTTGCAAACTTGCTTTGCCGTTGGAAGTGTCTACCATTCCAATTTGATACCCCTTGAAATAATCGCCCCAATATTTTGGTTTGTTTATTTGCGTGAGCATCGATTTAGACTTTGGTTTAGTTGGCAATTCATTTTCAGCGGAATACTGTGGTAATTTGATTGAATTGAAGAATTT
The DNA here is from genome assembly GCA_002385265.1 of Chitinophagaceae bacterium UBA3961. Taxonomy (GTDB): domain Bacteria; phylum Bacteroidota; class Bacteroidia; order Chitinophagales; family Chitinophagaceae; genus Endoryza; species Endoryza foliicola. The sequence goes on along the minus strand of DGDD01000235.1, from coordinate 6,288 downwards.
GGTCACTTCAGCTCCTGAAGTGTATTGATCGGGACCGTTTACTTTGAACACAAAAACTTCAAAAGGCGAAACCAATATCTGATAACGCTGGCTGTCGCCTTTTCTGGTTTTGTTTACAATATCAAATCCTGAAAAAACACCTCTGGTAATTTTGGTTTTAGAAATTATTTTCCCGGGAATATTTTCATATAAAAGACTATCGATGGTTTCAATTACTTTGTTCTTATTCAAATCGGTGATTACACTGTAATACGGTACCCTGCTTAGGAGGTAATATACTCCGTTCGACATATCGGAGTATTGATAAGTTTGATACGCCCTATTATCGGTGCGGCGGTAGAAAGGCCCGGGCATTAGAGCAGCGATGCCCAATTCAGGAACGGCATATTCAGAGAGTGTGACCGGTGCTTTTATTTTATCGATTTGATCCTTCTGAGCAGCGTCTCTATTCACCATATAAATGGGTCTGAGTGTGTAACCCATTCTTCTTAAAATTTCAATAACACCTCTTTCACCCGCTAGATGCGCAGCTCCTACCCCCACAAATAATTTCTTTCCCGACTTCATGATACTATCCATCGAAGCCGCTTGAATTTCATTTCTCAAGTAGAGGAATTTTTCATTGTAGGCTTTTGATTCACTCACAATGGTTTCCATAGAATCGAACAAATCGAGATCGCCCTTCCGATACGCTTCATTGATTTTACCATAGGCTTCTGTTCGGCCTACTTCTCTGTCTTCCTCTTCTTTTTTAGTTTGGTTGGATTCTACTATTTCTTCGTTGATCTGATCGGCCTTGGCTTGAAGAATAACCTCCTGTGTTCTTCTGTAATGCTCTACTCCTGTAGTTTGCTTGCCCAGTTTGCGAGCTGTTTGATAGATGTACAGATCTAAATAAGTATTCTCTTCGAAATTTTCGTTGCCTTGATAATTGCGGTATAAGAGTCCGTTTGATATTGAGGGCTCCTCTTTTAATGCTGATTTTATTTGAGGTTTGAAAGCGGGGAAACTAAGATGGAAAGGCCGGATGAAGTTGTCGGCGGTAGCGTTTTGGTACACTTGATAATTTTGCACCTCTTCTTCGTATCGGTACAATTGATCTTGCCATTCTAAAGGATCTAATTCAATGGCCACTACATCCGATTGCTTGATTCCTAGATAAAAAGAGTCGCTCAAATGAAACACCATTTTGCTACTCACGTGCATGGTTCCAAAGAGGTACGATTTCTTAGGGTCTCCTTTTTTAGATATCTCCCAAAGCAAACTGGGGTATTTTCCGGTAGGTCGTTGTGCTGAAACTACATTCATGAACAAGCCGAGCACACAAAGTAAAAGGAAGGGTTTGTAATTCATATTCGGTTTGTAAAGGTTAGGATGCATTTCTTGAAAAATTCAATACGAAACGCCTAGGTGTAAACGAAAATTACCAATTTAAAGGAGCAAACAAGCTACTAAAACGGTAAATCTTTCATAAAACCTCTTTATAATTTACAAAATATTAATTATCAACAAATTGCAAGTTATCCACTTGTATTTCAAGGGTGTGAAACTTAAATTTTAAAAATGCGGGTTAAGAGTGTACCTTTGCACGCTTATAAAGACCAACGTTCAATTAGAATCGGGTGCCGTAAGACCTGGTTTTAGTGATCCTCACTACCGCCTTGGCTCCTCTTCTGTTTGCGTTGGGCATCCATTAAAAAATCAATCTATACATGAAGTTATCGCAGTTTCGTTTCGATCTTCCCTTGAATTTGATTGCACAACATCCGGCAAAAAAGCGTGAAGAATCCCGTTTAATGGTAGTTCACCGTCACACCGGCCAAATTGAAAACAAAACTTTCAAAGATGTTTTGGACTATTTTGACGACAAAGACGTTTTTGCCGTAAACAACACCAAAGTGTTTCCTGCTCGTATGTACGGCAGAAAGGAAAAAACCGGTGCCAAGATCGAGGTTTTCTTATTGAGAGAATTGAATAAGCCCAATCGTTTGTGGGACGTAATTGTTGATCCCGCAAGAAAGATTCGTGTTGGTAACAAATTGTATTTCGGAGAGTCGGATGAGTTGGTTGCTGAGGTAATTGACAATACCACCAGTAGAGGTCGTACGATTCGATTTTTGTGGGATGGAACTGATGAAGAGTTCCGTCAGATGCTGGAAATTTTAGGTGAAACGCCCCTTCCTAAATACATCAAAAGAAAGCCTGAACCTGAGGATAAGGAGAGATACCAAACGGTATATGCGAAGCACGAAGGTGCTGTTGCAGCTCCTACTGCCGGTTTGCACTTCAGTATTGAATTAATCAAGCGTTTGGAGATCAAGGGTGTTCGCTTTGCAGAAGTGACCTTGCATACAGGTTTGGGAACCTTCCGTCCAATTGAAGTAGAAGATTTGAGTAAGCATAAGATGGACGCAGAATACTACAAAATTGATGAAACCTCTTGTAATATCGTTAACAAGGCCATCAAAAGTGGTAACCGCATTTGCTCGGTAGGAACTACTACCATGCGTGCAATTGAAAGTTCTTATACTGCGGAGAAATTATTGAAGCCATCTGAAGGTTGGACCAATACCTTTATCCACCCTCCTTACAACTTCAATATTGCCGATTCATTGATCACAAACTTCCATTTGCCAAAAACAAGTTTATTGATCATGGTTTGTGCGTTCGCCGGATATGACTTAGCGATGGAAGCTTACAAGAAAGCGATCAAAGACAAATACCGCTTCTTCAGTTACGGAGATGCGATGCTGGTGATCTAATTCTAAGCATTTTGTTATAAATACCTTCAAGGGCCGCAAATGCGGCCCTTTCTTTTTGGCTTATTTGTTCAAAGAAAAAAGAGTTGGTATCTTTTGATAGTAAAGCAATCATTTAATTTCTTGCCATGAAAAATTTCATCCCACTTCTTCTAATTTTTCTTTTAGCCCAAACAACAATGGCTCAAAGAACCGTTCCACTCTACAGTGAATCGATCCCCAACTCAAAGCCTTCCAAAGACGAGGAGTTTACTGATACTTTGAAGGGAGGAATATTGATTGTACATAAAATTTCGCGCCCCACCCTCACCATCTATCTACCGGAACATCCGGCGCCCGGTAAACAAGCCATGATCATTTTCCCGGGAGGAGGATATTTTATCAACGCTACCAGTCATGAAGGCCATGATGTTGCCAAAGAACTGGCCAAAAACGGCATAGCAGCCTTCGTTGTAAAATATCGTATACCCGATACGGTCACGATGATGAATAAAGAAATTGGGCCGCTGCAAGATGCACAACAGGCCATATTAACAGTGAGATCCAATGCCAAGAAATGGAATATCAACCCCCTAAAAATAGGCGTCATGGGGTTTTCGGCCGGCGGGCATTTGGCGTCAACCCTTGCCACCCATTATCAAAAATCGCTTATTCCGAATCCTGAAAAAATATCGCTCAGGCCCGACTTTCTGGGTTTGATTTATCCGGTTATAAGTTTTAAAGACAGTGTTGGACATATGGGTTCCAGAGGGCAATTGATTGGTCCGGATGCTACAGCCGAAAAAATAGATGAGTACAGCAATGAATTGCATGTTGATAAAGATACACCGCCTAGTTTTTTGGTACATGCAAAAGACGATCCGATAAAGATTGAAAACAGTTTAGTGTTTATTGAAGCCCTTAAGAAATTTAAGATCCCTTATGAGACTGTTTTTTTCGAAAAGGGGGGACATGGTTACGGAATGATCAACCCAACAACTGAAGTAAAGTGGATGGATCAATTCATTCCATGGATCAAAAATCATTAATATAAAAAGCCCCGCAGGATATTCTGCGGGGCTTTCAAATTGTTGTATTCTAAATTACTTTTTCAGTTTAGCTGAGAATCCAATTCCAAACCAGAAATGGTAGGCCACCACTTCAGTAGCAGGAATTCGGTATTGAGCTTGAATGTTCAAATAAGCTTCGTCAAATACATTGATTTGCATCCCTGTTCCAACAGGAATATATGCACCAACATAAGAACGATAATTTGACACCCCTACTCCTGTTTGCAAATAAGGAACGATCAAATAGTTTGCAGGCAACATTCTTCCACGAATAGTAGCATCCCCTTCTAAAAGCAAGCCATCATTGCCATAAGTCACTTTATTAGGAACCGGATAATCTACCAGAGATCCTGAAAGAGTTAGAGAATAGTCTAGGCTCTTATTAATTCCTTTGGTATAACTCACAGCCAAACCGGGAGTCATATCTTTTAACTTTGAAAATTCTTTGTTTTTGAATACGGAACCCAGATTGTTCTTACGAACATTCGCTGCAGAAGTAAAATCATTATAAATAATGCTGATTCCGAAAGTAGCTGGCTGCACCCCACTATCCTGTGCGGATACTCCTAAAAATCCCAATAGGGCGATTAGAGCAACGGTTAGTTTCTTCATAAACGAGCGTGTTTTGGTAGTAACAAAAATAAAGGCCTCCAACGTAACTATAAAATTTTTTATTTACTGTTCCACGGGCTTTGTTTCGGGCTCTTCCGGCTCCTCCTCGTCGAAGTTTTCGGGCTTTTTCTTGCCTAAATACTCCACTTTCACCTTTGTGAGCCCTTTCCCAATAAAGGAGAGTTTTGAGGCAGCAGCGCGGCTTAAATCGATCAAACGACGGTTTTTTGGGTGCATCCGGTCATTGATGCGAACAATTACTGAACGATTATTACTCAAATTGGTCACTTTCACCCAGGATTGTAAGGGCAGCGTATTGCTGGCTGCGGTAAGCTTTTTCTGAGTGTATACTTCCCCTGAAGCCGTTTTTCGGCCCTCAAATTTATTGTCGTAGTAAGAAGCGGTTCCGATCTTGATCTTGGGAATTCCCGATTTTTTCTTCCGTATGGTAGTGGAATCAGACTTTACAGCCTGAGAAAACAGGGAAACTGACAGCAAGCAGCTGCAGCAAATAAGGAGCAATCGTGACGCCATATAGATCGATTATTGGATGGATTTGTCTGCGAAATATCGCTCGCGCAACTTCTTGTCCTCCCCATAAATATCTTCATAAAATTTCACTTTTCCCAATTTCCCCTCAGCAGTAAAATATCGTATGAAAACGGGCATCCGATTACGAACCCAAAGTGTATGCTTTTCTTTTCTTTTCAACCAAACTTTCAGAGAATCTTGCGACTTATTGACTAACAAGTCATTAGACTTTCTAACGGTATCACCTTGTACAATAAAATGGGCCAATTTTTGCCATTCTTGAACGCGTACACAGCCATGACTCAAACTCCTACTGGCATTGGCAAATAAATACCGTTGGTTGGTATCGTGCATGTACACACTGTACTTATTATTAAAATTGAATTTAAGGATCCCGAGAGCATTGGCATCACCACTTCCCTGGATCACTTTGTAGGGGATTCCTTTTGTGTATTTAAACCAATTGATTGAAGCCGGGTCAATTTCTTCGCCTTTATTGTTTACAATCATGTACCCATGTTTGGCGAAATAAGCCGTACTTTTTCTTGCTTCGGGAATCACTTCTTTAGCAATAATGCTGGTAGGAATATTCCACTGCGGATAGGTAATGATATCTGTGATCTTACTAGTTAATAAAGGAGTACGGGTTTCAGGTTTTCCTACTACTACTCTCGATGTGAATGCCAAAGTATCTGCATCCCATACTTGCATATAATAACTAGGAATATTCACCCAAATATAACGGGAGGGCATGGTATCGGGCAATTGCTTGTATTTATCCAAATTCAAGGCAATTGTTTTGAATTGTTCCCAAGGAGTATAATTGAGGCGTGCAGCTGTAGCTACATTGATCTTTCCGGTTGGCTTTAAGTTGAAGCGTTTCTGATAGCTGGTTAACACCGTTTTCCAAGCCAAGGTATCCTGATCATTAAAACTACTGTCAATCAATCCGCCTTCCTCCAAACGCGCCTTCAACTGCGCCATCAACTGAACAGAGTCTTTATTTGGGTAGATGATATAGGTATACTTTTTAAATTGCTGGATAGAATCTAAGAAGTGTTTAAGACCATTTTTGAGTGAATCGTATCCAATAACTTTTGGCTCTAATGATTGAAAACTTTTTTCAATGTTTTTTGAAGAGAGTACCTCAGTCATTAACTCGCTGTAAAACAAGGGGGGCAAAAGTGTGTCTTTTGTAAGTGTGATACTATCTTTTTGCAATCGACCTTGTTTTAGATGCCTTCCTATCAGCATCACTGCATCGGTAAGCATTAGATCCGATTGCGCCCATAATACAGCATCTTTATGTGCCAAGGTATCCGTCACCAATCGGTTTT
>DGDD01000232.1 GCA_002385265.1 Chitinophagaceae bacterium UBA3961 | reverse complement strand
TGTATGAGTACCTTGTGGTACTGCCTTTAGCGGAAGCTTTACGTCAGAAAGTGATGATGGTTCGAAAATCTTTTTCGGATTCGTATAAGACGCCGATGAATTGGATGTCGAAGCCATACATTGGCTTGGCGAAGTTCAAGCAGTATGCGATGATGGAAGATCGCTTATTGAATCGGCTTCGAACGGTGACCATGGGTCATCATCCGTTTAAGGTGCAGTTGCAAAATTTTGGAAGTTTTCCTTCACATACCATCTATATAGGAGTGGCGAACAAGGGTCCGGTGCAGGAATTGGTGAAGTCCATTCGTTCGGAAGCGCAGCGATTGATGAAAAGCAGCGACAGTGAGAAGCCTTATTTCATGTTAGAACCTACGGTTACTATTGCGAACAAACTAAAGCCTTGGCAATATGAGCAAGGTTGGGCAGAATACAGTCAGAAATCGTTCAGTGGTCAGTGCATTGCCGATGCGGTGTTGGTGCTGAAACGCCCTGAAGGAGGGCTGGCTTGGCAAATTGTTGAGCGCATGGAATTGAAGAACATGCCGGTGCAGGTAAGGCAGGGCGATTTGTGGGGAATGGTTGCGTGAAGAAGCAGGGAAGAATTAATAATTAATAGGTAAGAATTAAGAATTGAACAGACGGCAGTCAGGTGAATTGAATGTCAGAGGTCAGTGCTGAGAAAGTAGCGCGGGTAATGGGTGCAGATGGTTGCTGAGCGATCAGCGGAGCCTGGTAGAACTGGGTGTTGAAGCACGCAAATTGGTGGCGCCTATCAAATAAAAGAGGAGTGCATTACCCAATAACCCGGTGAGGGTTGCATATCGGTAAATGGGGAATGGGAAATGGGGTGAACCGGTTGGGGCGGAAGAAAATGGCATTTATTAAATCGTATTAATCCTTTTACATGAGAGGTGCGCAGATCAATACACCGAATCGGTTTTTGAAGACCACTTTATCAAAAGAAGAGGTGGACGGGATAGACGATTTTACGGAAGAGGCATTGGCTACACAATTTATAGAGCAGGAGGCAAGGAGCATCGTGAACAAGGTTGAAAGTCCGGATGTGGGTATGTATTACAGTATGAACCCCTATGCGGGATGTGAACACGGATGCGTTTATTGTTATGCGCGCAATGCGCATGAGTATTGGGGTTATAGTGCGGGAATTGATTTTGAACAAAAAATAATCGTGAAGAGAAATGCTCCGCAGCTCCTGCGAAAGTTTTTGATGAAACCAGGTTGGGATGGGACGCCCTTGAGTATGAGTGGTAACACTGATTGCTATCAGCCTGCAGAGCAACGATTTCGGTTAACCAGACGATTATTGGAAGTGTGCAACGAGTTCAATCAGCCGGTAGGCATCATAACCAAAAATGCAGGTGTTTTAAGGGATAAGGATCTTTTGATTGCAATGGGTAAGAAGGGATTGGTATCGGTGCTGATGTCGATCACTAGTTTACATGAGCCGCTGCGAAGAGTGCTGGAACCTCGAACTACAACGGCTCGTCAGCGGTTGCGTGTATTGAAAGAACTCAGTGAAGGCGGCGTGAAAACCGGTGTGATGTTGGGTCCTATGATTCCGGGACTGAATGAGCAGGAGATGCCTGCTATTCTAAAAGAAGCTTCGGAAGCCGGAGCAAGTTTTGCCTCATACACATTTGTTCGCTTGAATGGATCGGTGAAGCTCTTGTTTCACGACTGGCTTTACAAAACCTTTCCCGATAGGGCCGATAAGGTATGGCATTTGATAGAGTCGGCACATGGGGGAAAAGTAAACGACAGTAGATTCGGAGAACGAATGCGTGGTGAAGGCCCTATTGCTGAACTAGTGAATCAACAATATAAAAAGTATACCCAGCTGTATAAGTTGAATGGGGAAGAATGGGAATTAGACAGTAGCAAATTTCAAATTCCGGGTGGACAAATAAAAATGCCATTTTGAGAATTCTAGTGGTGGTATGGATTTTGGAATTGTATTTGTTTGGTGCTTGTGCAGAAGATGGTAGATCAATTTGGATGATGGCTTGGTTCAAGTAGTTGAGAGCCATTCAATCTTAATTTTTTAATTTTTAATTGTATTCAAATGTATTTACTACACGGAAAGCTTTCTACAAAGGAAGGGAAGCGAGATGCCATGGCAGAAGTACTCCTTGAGGCTTCTGAAAAAATGCAGGGTAACGGTGGCTGTCATTTGTATGCGGTAAGCATTGATCCGGAAGAACGCAATACGGTGTATGTAACGGAGATATGGGATAGCAAGGAAGATCACGATAATTCATTGAAGAATCCGGAAGTGAAGTTGATGATTACGAAGGCCATGCCATTGATTGAAGGGATGCCGCAACGAGGACAAGAATTGAAGGTTCTTTCTCCAATGGCTTTCAAGTAGGCTTTTCAAGTTTCTATAGGTCCTAGCTTGTTTTGTTAGTGCCGTTGAGCTCGAAGCGTTCAATAACAACCACCTTTATTGTAGTAAGTTTTGGTGAATTTTGTTGTTGACGCTTCGAGTTTTTTTGTTGTAGGCCACAACCAGAACTGCTTTTGTTCGCTCTGTCAATTTGATTTGCAGCTTAGTTTTGATTTGCATGCGCTATTGCATGAATTAAAACCTAAAGTATGAACAACCCATTATCTTCTAAAGACCTGCAAGTTGAAATTGACGCTCTCAAAATGAAAATGATGTTAGAATTCGGAATGCGATTTCCGGACAGCCCCGGTGAAATTCCAAAAACCGTTGAATTAAGTTTCCTCCAAAATGTATTGAAGTACGAGCAAGCACATGCTTGCCGCGATTTTATTCCAATTAAAGATCGTTTGGGAATTAAGACCGTTTTTCCTCCGGCAACTGACTACAAAGACCAGCCGGAAAAGTTAAAGGAGTTAAACAAAGAACTGATTGATTGTTTAATGGCAAATTTTATTCAGTTAGAATACGATGAAACAGTAACCGATGAGGAACTGTATCAGTTTATTACAACAGAGATCATGGAAATGCCCGTGATTCGACAAGTGATTCCCGGCTATTTTACTGTATTTATGTACGATGAGTTTCATTTTAACGTGGAAAAAGAGTTGAAATACATTGCTTGTGAGAATGTGATCAAAGCTATTTATTCCAAGCTAGAATTGTGGAACTTGATGCCTTTTGCATCTCAAGGATTGACTTTTAATGATCGCAAATTCGATTCAAGGGATAACTTTGCAAAATTCATCCGTGATTTTAAAAATAGTTATGAGGATATTGAGATTGAGGAGTTGGACGCCCTGGAGCTTGTAGCTGATGAAAAGCAGGGTGTGGTAAAGGGGAAAATGCAAGTAGTGTTGCATCTCGATCGAGAACAAATTCATCAAAAAGGGGACTGGGAAGTGGGGTTCGAATGTGACGAAACCGGAATCTGGAATGCCAAGGGATTTCAGTTTACGCTGCGTTAATAAGCTAAAGCTTCTTATTTTGCACGTGAAAAGCGGTACTTGTTTAAGTAATTTCAATTGCCGCTTTCTTTTTTATTTAAACTAAAAAGCGTCTCATTGTCACTAGAATATTCAAAAGGTAAAATGCTTCATTACAAGCGAACTGAAAAAGCGCCGTCATTTAAGTTGGCAGATTTGCTGTATCTAAGAGGCAAATATGAGTTTTGCTTTGTTGATTCCACCGGATTTGAGAAAACGCTTCTTTTAACGCAAAAAGACTTGCCTATAAAAGCCGGCGATGAATTGATCATCGTTTGGGATGGGGAGCTTCCCATTGCATATATTGATTCAAATAGAGAGTATTTCTTGATCTATCCCAATACATTTTCTGAATTACACTTTTCCGGCCAATACAATTGGCGCTATTTAATGGTGTATACCATCATTGCCATGTTTGTAATTGGTATTAGTGCGGAAACCATGGAAATTAAAATTCCTGCAGTTATCACCCTTGTGCCATTGGTATTTTACTCATTTGCTCGATTTATGTTTGTAGCTATGAATGCTCGATTGGCTAAAACAATTGAAAATGAAATACTTGCACGATTTAATTCCTAAGGGCAATGGGTATTTCGATGAAAGGACGCTAGTTTTCATCTTTTGATGGGGTAATTGGTCATTGAATTCTGATAAAGTTGTATATTTGAACTGTTAGAGCAATCCTGTATTGTTCTCCAATCCTCTCCTTCGAATCTCCTACTGTTGGTCGTAGCTCACAATTCGGTTATTTCATTATTAGAATCAGACAATTTCGTTGATCGTACACAAGGTTGATTTTGATAGTAGCATATCATCAAACATCAAGTGTATGAAGCAATCTAGTTTAGTGCAACCCCTGTTAGGTTTTTTTGTGTTTCCTGCGTACATCATCGGGCTTATTTGGGCTTGTGGTGTTTCAGAAAACAAAGAAAGTGATGCGTCCATTGCAAAGGAAAGTATTGAGTCGCAAGTGGCTGTGAAAGATTCGAGTTCCCTATCGAATGTTAAATATGTGGTTAATTACAGTAACTATTAAACCTCTCATAGGATTTATAGTCGTAGTTTAACCATTAATGTTATTACCTCTCCACAAAGTACATAGTAGTAGCCTCTTATTTCAGTGATTTTAAGTAAGCTGATCTAAATGAGGTTTAAAGGTGATTGATGTCACATATGTTGTCAACTAATGATTACAGTTTTGCTTGCAATAATTCGTACTGTTAGGTCAACTCCATGAATTTAAGTCAGAGCCGGCTGCCGCTGAATGCGAATTATTATTTAAAGCAAAAAAGTAGTCGATGAAGTATTTATTTTTACTCTCCGTAGTTTTCTTGGTGTCTTGCGAAGCAAAATTTGAGGTCGAGACCGGATCGAGCAAGCCTGTGGTGCCTTCTAAGGAAAATTATTCCATTCATTTCTCCTCTCAGTCTGAAGGAAATTCAGAATTTCGACTTGAAGACAAAGGAGATTCAGGTATTCTCACCATTCAAGTAAAGAATAAGAAGATTACAGGGGCCCAAGGAAACGGTCGTTATGTATATCAACAAAAGCTGACCGATCAGGTGAAAGAAAATTGGAAGCTTTACCTTGATAGCCTCCTTTCAGTGGAGTTGATCGATACCGGTATGAATGTTCAAAACGGATTGGATGTGTCCTTCGAACGAAGTGATTCGAAAGGAAAATTGTTTATGGCTATTGGACAAGTTCGCGATGAAGACGGTTGGTACTTCAGAAGCTCTCAAGCCATTTTAGTTAAACTTCAAACTGCCATTAATGATCCTGTACTTACTCCGTATTTTAATTCGCTGGCCAATTACTATAATGACTCTGTTCAAACTCGATCGAAAGTAACTGCAGAAGAGTTAAGGGAGGCTGAAAAATCGGCGGTTAAATCAAAAAAAGGGAACACTCGAGCATTCTAACTTGGAAATGAATAGTTTTGCAGTGTGAGAAAACTTTTTCTTATTCCGAGTCTCCTTGTTATGGCATCTTGTCATCAAAGCGATGAAACAAAGCAGCCCATGGTATTCGATTCAATTAAATGGAAAGAATCTGATGGTCCTGATTTCCCCAATCGAATTTGGATGTTGAAGGATTTGATGGATCACCACGATCTCCATGGTGTAACCAAAGACTCATTGCTGCGCGATTTAGGTGAACCTACTAGAGCTGACAAGGACTATCTCTTCTATCAAGTAAAACAAGAGCGAATTGGCAGTTTCCCGCTCCACACCATAACCCTTGTAATAAAGCTTGGACCCGATAGCTTGGTTCAAAAAGTGATGGTTCATAAGTAGATCGATTTGAAAGATACCGAGAAAGCGCGAATCTAATGGCGCGTGTACTTTTGGGTCGTTTCTAAAATCCCCGGAATCAGGGTTACCAATTAGGTGGATCTAAAATGTGAGCGCAGTGAATCAAAACAAGAAAACCGTAACTTTAGTAAGATCTCTAATATGAGGTCTTTTTTTTATGAAACAAACCTTCTATTTACTGCTACTCCTGCTATTAGGAGTATCGGTTTCTGCACAAAACTCTGTATACGATCTTGTTATTATTGGCGGAAGGGTGATAGATCCTGAAACCAAACTAGACGCCATTCGAAATATTGGTATTAAGGGGAATAAAATTGTAATTATCACGAAGGAAACGATTAAAGGCAAACAAACCATTGATGCAAAAAGCATGGTAGTAGCTCCCGGCTTCATTGATTTGCATGCGCATGGAAGAACCAATAAAGAACAAGAATACCAAGTACATGATGGACTTACCACTTCCTTGGAGCTGGAATGGGGCGTCGATAATTTGAAAGAATGGTATGCAACACGCGAGCATAAAGCTTTGATCAACTTCGGCGCCAGCGTGAATTGGCCCTTCGAGCGTTTTCGGGCAATGAAAAAATACCAGGCCGCTGCAGAAGAATTGAAAAAAATTACCATCGCCGGTAACTCTGATCTCGTTGTTTCCAACAACGCCATGGCTCCTTCGTTTTTAGATACGTTGACTGAAGACGAGCGAATTCAGATGGATCAAAATATTAAATCAAGTTTAAAAGATGGAGGGATCGGTATTGGAGCCCCTATTGGCTACTTGAAGTTTACACGACCTGTAGAATTCTTTCATGTATTTCAACTGGCTGTGCAACAGAAAACACTAGTGTATTCGCATGTTCGTGATCCGAATGTATATGCTGTTCAAGAAGCTATCTCTAACGCTGCTCTCACCGGAGCTTCTTTGCACATTGTACACATTAATAGTATGAGTTTAGGGAATATTCAGTTTGCCATTAATTTGGTTGAAGCCGCAAGAAAACGAGGCTTAGATATTACGACTGAACTTTATCCCTACACAGCGGCATCCACCTCTCTTCAAAGTGCCATCTTCACCGATGGTTGGCAGGAGCGACTTGGGATGACTTATCAAGATATCCAGTTAGTATCAACCGGTGAACGATTAACCAAAGAAAGTTTTGAAAAGTACCGTAAAGAAGGTGGACTTGCCATTATGCACATGATGAAACCAGAGTGGATAAGGGCAGGTATAGCCGCACCGGGAGTGATGATCGCATCCGACGGAATGGGTTATGCGCCATTGGCACATCCTAGAACTGCAGGAACTTTCTCTCGGGTATTGGCAAAATACGTTAGAGAAGAAAAGGTAATTGACTTGATGACTGCATTGGAAAAGATGACTCTATTACCCGCAAAACGATTGGAAACCATTGCACCTTCCATGAAGAAAAAAGGGCGCCTGCAGGTAGGAATGGATGCCGATATTACCATCTTTAATCCCGAAACGGTTCAAGACAATGCCAGTTTCGAAAAAGGACTTTCCTTTTCTACCGGAGTAGAGTATGTGGTGGTGAACGGTGTACTGCTTTTGAATAAGGGAGCAATTGTTGAGAATATATATCCCGGTGTACGCATTCGTTAGTAAGAATCAAGAAAAATTGTAGATTTATTTCTTAACCAGAAATCAAAACTAGCACTATGCAGTTCGACGCATCATCCCTAAGCCCATGGTCATTTGGCAGAAAGGCCTTTTTTCGCTTCTTCTTTATTTACATCGTTTGGTTGCTTCCGCCGGTTGTTTTCTTTGAGTTCATTCCGGGAGTGGCCTACCTTGTACAGTATTATTATACCGCATTAGAGAAAGTAAATGGCGTATTAAACAGTTGGTGTTTTCATATTAAGCCCG
>DGDD01000116.1 GCA_002385265.1 Chitinophagaceae bacterium UBA3961 | reverse complement strand
TTCCCCAACGGTAAAGGTGGTTATGAAATTCCTTTCTTAATTAATATGGGATGGTCGTTCTTCTTTACTATTGTGATAATGGTTGGTCTGAGCTTAGGAGGTCCGAAGGTCAATGAAAAGGCGTTCCATTTCGAAAAGGGAATGTTCAAGTTGCAACCGATTCATATTGCAATGATCACAGGTATTCTGTTGGTTCTTGCAGCTTTGTATGCTAAGTTTTGGTAGTAGCAGTTTCCTAACCCATGTATAATACAAAAGCGGCTTCCGAAAGGAGGCCGCTTTAATTTTTTTATTGTTAACCGGTTGGGAAGATATACAGAAACCGCGAAGGCAAAGGGGCACGGTGTTGTATAACTTATGAATGAATCTCAATTATTTTAAGACTTAATTTGATTGCGGAGAAGAGAATCATTGACATGCTTCACAAGTTATTGTTTGCCTTGTATTCAATTATCACACTAACAAATTAGCCAATTCACTAATTAACTCACCATTTCTTTTTCTTCTTCCCCAGCGTAAAATCTCTTGCCATATTGAATCCAAAGTAGATATCACCTTTTCCCCATTTACCGGTTGTTTGCCCAATATATTGTGTTTCCAACATGCTTTGAGAATTACTAAATACCAATTGGAATACGTGTCCGCCGGTCTCAATGTCATATCCAAAGGAGAAAGAATTGGTAGGCTTGTCAGTTACCAATTGATTACCCGGAAGGTAATTGTATTCCATGCTAAGGGCGGTTCTCTTAGTAAGTTTTACCCTACCACCGGCTGCAATCGCAAACACATTGTTTTTATCATTCACGGTTGGAACCAAATTGTAGCGTAAAAAGGTAGGTGCTATTTCTAGAGAAAGTGCATTGCTGAATTTTCGTGCAATCAATGCTTGGAAACTGTAAGAAGTTCTAAAAGCAGTGGTGAGATAGGGCTTGTCGGTGAATCTCTGCGTATAATGATTGATTGTTCCCAACAAGCTGACGCTCACCGGCATTGATTCGTTCTCTTCGGTTTGACGAGTAAGTTTGTATTTCACAAAGCCGTCAAATGTTTTTAAATAGGAGCTGCGTCCAACACCAATGGCCAATCGATCAGTGAGGCCATAGTCGAATGCCAAGCGAAGCGTCGCATTGTCCATTCCGAAGAAATTATAGGCGCCACTGTTTAATTTTCCAAATCGGTGTTGAATCACAAAGCTGAGTGCTCCTTTTGAAACCTGTTCAACGGTTTGTAAGTTTACGATACGTGTTCCTTTAAAGGTACCTACTACCTGCGTTGTTTTTTGTTTGGCGGAATCACCTAGCACATCCAACAGAGCCGGATCTTGTGCTTTTACAATATTTATAGCGAGCAAGAAAATGATACTTAATGCGAAAGATTTCATAACAATTTATTTTATAAAGTTGGCATCTATTTGAACTTGAATTTGTACTTCTTTGGCAATTTTATCGCGCACTACCGAAGGAATACTGATTTTGTAATCTTCCGGCTTAACATTGAAAGTGCATTTTCCGATCACTTTATTACCTTTTACTTGAATGGTGGCAGGTGTTTCAATGAGTTGCGACACTCCGTGAATGGTCAACATTCCCTTTACTTTTACATTATAGGTACCATCTTTTTTCACATCAACATCTCCAATGATACTTCCGTTAAAGTTCGATTTTGGGAATTTATCACTCTCTGCATAGTTCTCATTGAAATGTTGTTGTTGCAAGTCGCGCTCAAAAAGAAATCCCTTCATTAATAAGGAAAAGGCAATTTTCTTTTCATTGAAGTCCATTACCGCATTTACTTGGCTATTGGTAGCTTCAATATTTTCCAGCGGTGTTTTCGAAACAAAATGGATCACACCATTGCGGGTACCGTATACTTGTGCCTGTAGTGAAGTAGCGGCCAACAGAAATGATATCCCGAAAAATAAGTTTTTCAACATAGAATTGATTTAATTCCTAACGAGTAAATATTAATTGTTTTTCGCGCCTTGGTTCACCCAAGCAGCAATGGTGTTTACGTTGCAGTCAGACATTTTGGGTCCGCCATAAGGCATCAAAATATAACCACTGCTACCTTTTACTACATTAACAAGGTAGTTGTTGTCGACCCAGGTCTTTACATTCGAATAACCTTCCAATAAAATGCCTGCACCGCTTCCGGTATTTCCCGAGCCATGGCAGCGATAGCAGTTGTTTTGAAGAATCGGTATAATTTGCGTACTAAACGAAACAGCCGTAGTATCGCAAGTTGTTGAAGCCTTTAAAACATCTTCCGAGCCTTTGTTACAAGAGAACAACAGTGCCATTCCGGATGCGATGATCATTCCGGTAATAATAATTTTTTTCATTTGTGTGATTTAATACGACTTGACGAGTACAGCATCAACAAGTATAACATCCGATAAAAATCCTGAACAACGGCCTTTGATGAGAATGGAGTCACCTTTCTTTAAAGCCAAGGTTTCGTTATTCGGACGGTACATGTTGCAATTGATACCACCAAGCATTCCTCCGTTTAGAATAATGTTTAACGTGGTGTCTGTTTTGATCAATTCTTGGATGGAGCCGTTGATCTCTAAAATTTTGTCGGTGTACTTTTTAGTAGCCGAGTCTTCTATTGTTTCGAACTCGGAATACAAAGAGGTAGCCGGAATAGAGATGTCGGCTTTTGTTCCTACGATACTGGCTCTAGGTTTAAAGTAGAGGTAAAAGCCCCATGCAATGGTGAGCATGAGTATCAGTATCACGGATAGTATTACTTTCTTTCTTGTAAATATCATATCGTACATAGGTGCCGGGATTCTCTATTACTATGTACGTAGTAACTGTTTGAACAGTTTGAAATCCCCGCTGCTTCTGGTTTATAAAAAAGCCCCGAAACATTTCGGGGCTCATGTGCTATGTCAGATTACTACAATTAGCGTTGTACCACTTGAGAACGCAAGGTGTTTACCAAAGCTCCTACTGAGTTAATCAGGTTTGCCGGAAGCTTGTTTTGGTTGGCACCTACTACCAAGTCAGCGATGAATTGATCAAATGCTGCATTGTCAGACTTGCCGTTCATTCTTGGGTTCTGGGCCGGATCGTGAGCCGCGACCATGTTCTTACCACCATACGTGAAGTTTTTTGCTCCGGTTGCCACGCAGAAGAAATCAGTTAATGATTTGCTCAATGCAGTTAATCCGGAAGTGTTACCTGCGGTAACTTCAGCCAATAACGGTTGGAAGTAACTGTTCAATTTTGAATCGGCTGCAATCACGAAGATGGTGCTGTCTACTACAGAACGGATGCCTAATCGACCCTTTTCGATCATTACACCGCTGTTTCTAGGATCTGCCACCATTGTGGTTCCACCCAAAGAGTCGTAAAGCGTTGGCTTCACAGTCATGGTGTTGTCGTTGTTTTTGTCGCAAGAAGTAAAGCTCATGGCAGACACAAATAGTCCCACGGCCATTGCAAGAATGGTTGTCTTTTTCATAATGAATGTTTGTTTACAATTATAGATTTTTAAAGAAGTTCACCACTTTGTAGGAAGTGGATG
>DGDD01000132.1 GCA_002385265.1 Chitinophagaceae bacterium UBA3961 | reverse complement strand
CTACGATCGCAAGCAACAGATCTTTGCCTTCAACCCCTCAAATGGTCAGTTAGATTTGATCAATGAAAGAAGCAGCAACGATGCATACAGTGATATCGGCTCGCCCATCACTTCTAAAAATAGTTTCGGCAAAGAAGTATTGATGCAAACAAAAAATGGCAATTTATTATTAAGAGGTGCCGGTTCATCTCCGGAAGGAGACATGCCTTTCTTGCAAAGCTTCGATTTGAAAACAAAGAAAGGAACCATTTTGTGGCGTTGCGAAGCACCGTATTATGAAACGGTAGTAGATGTGTTAGATGCAGAAAATGGAGTGTTCATCACTTCGAAGGAAAGTCCAACCGAAACACCCAACTACTATATCCGCAACTTGAAAAAGAAAGTAGCTCCGATAGCCATTACTGATTTCAAGAACCCTTATCCTCAAATGGAAGGAGTAGCCAAGCAAAAGATTTCTTACAAAAGAGCCGACGGCATCGACTTAACAGGCGATCTATACTTGCCAAAAGGATACGATGCAAAAAAAGACGGTCCTTTGCCTGTGATCATGTGGGCTTATCCTAGAGAATACAAAAGCGCCAGTGATGCCGCTCAAGTAAGAGGGTCAAAATATACCTTCACCCGAATCAACTATGGCTCACCTATTTTCTGGATCACACAAGGATATGCGGTGCTCGATAATGCAGAAATGCCCATTGTAGGAGAAGGAAACAAAGAACCCAATGATGCCTTCATTCCGCAATTGTATCTGAATGCACATGCAGCCATTCAAGCCCTTTCAAAAATGGGCGTGGGAGATAGCAACCGCGTAGCAGTGGGTGGACATAGTTACGGAGCCTTCATGACCGCTAATTTATTGGCGCATACCAAACTCTTCAAAGCCGGTATTGCCAGAAGCGGGGCATACAATAGAACCCTTACTCCATTTGGCTTTCAGGCCGAAGAAAGAACCTATTGGGAAGCTCCGGATGTGTATTACAACATGAGTCCGTTCAGCTTTGCCAATAAAATCAAGACTCCGCTTTTGATGATTCACGGTGAAATGGACAACAACTCAGGCACTTTCCCCATTCAAAGTGAACGCATGTACAATGCCATTAAAGGACACGGCGGCACCACTCGATTGGTGTTCTTGCCTTACGAAAGTCATGGCTATGCTGGAAAAGAAAACATTTTGCACATGCTTTGGGAACAAAACCAATGGCTGGAGAAATATGTAAAGAACCCGCCCCCTGCCGGCACAACAGGAGGCGATAAAAAGACGTTCTAGTACCAAATGAAACCCTAATCAACCGT
Organism: Chitinophagaceae bacterium UBA3961; assembly: GCA_002385265.1. Classification (GTDB taxonomy): domain Bacteria; phylum Bacteroidota; class Bacteroidia; order Chitinophagales; family Chitinophagaceae; genus Endoryza; species Endoryza foliicola. Next base: position 15,711 of record DGDD01000132.1, on the reverse strand, counting down.
GCTATTTAACTCGATCACCTTTTTTCTATTCCTGATTCCGGTCTTTACCCTTTATTGGCTGATCGGTTCGGGGCGCTTAAGAGCCCAACAGGCCTTGATTTTGGTAGCGAGTTATTTCTTCTATGGCTGGTGGGATTGGAGGTTTCTATTGTTGCTGATTGGATCAACCGTAATGGACTATGGATTCGGCTTGCTACTAGGCAAAGAATCCAAACACCGCAAACTTTGGTTGGTACTAAGTATCGTCAACAATCTTGGCGTACTACTTTTTTTCAAATACTATAATTTTTTCATAGAATCGTTCCAACTGATGCTCAAAGGCATCGGTTGGAACATTCATCCAACCCTGCTCCACATTGCTCTTCCCGTTGGCATTTCATTCTACACGTTTCATGGAATGAGTTATGTATTTGATATCTATCGCGACAAACAAAAACCGGTTCGGAATTTTTTAGGGTATGCGGTATTCGTATGCTTCTTTCCATTGTTGGTAGCAGGACCTATTGAAAGAGCCAGCCACCTCATCCCACAAATTCAAGCTAAAAAGCCTTTTAATACGGCACAAGCCTTTGCCGGACTTCGATTGATGTTATGGGGATTTTTTAAGAAAGTAGTGATAGCCGATACGCTGGCAGTTGCCGTAGCACCGGCCTTTAGAGGTCATGAACACTTGAATGGTTCCTCTTTGGTACTAGCAGCGATCTATTTTTCAATTCAAATTTATGGCGACTTCAGTGGGTATTCTGATATCGCTTTAGGCACATCTAAGTTATTTGGATTTGAACTGTACAGCAATTTCAGGTTCCCCTATTTCTCTCGAAACATTGCAGAATTTTGGCAACGTTGGCATTTGAGTTTAACAGGTTGGTTTCGCGACTATTTATACATTCCTCTAGGCGGTTCAAAGAATGGGAAGTGGATCACGATTCGTAATACATTCATCGTATTTCTTGTGAGTGGATTCTGGCATGGAGCGAATTATACATTCATATTTTGGGGCTTGATTCATGCTTTGTTATTCTTACCCCTGCTTCTGCATAACAAAACAAAAACCTTCCGTAACAGTGTAGTGGCCGAAGGAAAGGCACTACCGTCGTTAAAGGAATTGTTTCAGATGCTTAGTACCTTTTTGTTGGTAACGGCCTCTTGGGTGTTCTTTCGATCGGCTACACTATCAGATGCACTTTCTTTTTTCAAACAAATTCCGGATCGCTTCTTTACCAAACCTGCGGGATGGGAATACCTTCCTTATGTAATTGTATTGTTGATGGGAGAATGGTATCAACGTCACGATGAAAGAAATGTATTACAAATCAAGAATCATTGGTTGCGGTATTTTGTATACTGGATTCTGTGTGTGCTCATAGTATTGCATTTCCCCTATTTGAACAAAACCCAATTCATTTACTTTCAATTTTAACCCATGAAACAATTTCTCAAAAAATCGCTTTTGTTTGGTGGGTTTTTATTGGTGAGCCTATACCTGATGCTTTTCAAACTCGATCCAAGTTGGGTAGAAGGAAGAAAGCAACAGTATGTGGAGCAAATAGATCGAAACGTTGATTATCTGGTAATGGGATCATCGAGAGCAGAACACTGCATCAAACCCAATGTTATGGATACTACAAAATTGAAAGTGTTCAATATTGGAGAAGATGGTCATGGTTTGCCATCGAATTACTTGCTTTTAAAAGTACTGTTAGAGAAATACAAAGTACAGATAAATCATGTTGTATTACAAGTTGATGAATTCAGTTTCAATGGAAGCAATGGCTTCAGTAGTAAGTTTAGGGATGATTATTTTGTGACCGACTTACAAGACAGCGCCGTTTACAATGCTTTTTGCAGGTACCGCAATCCTTATATCGCAGAAACAGTTAAAGACTTTCCATTCATGGCGAATGTGATGTACAACGATTTTTACAAGTTTGTAAGAAGGTACCCTTTGGTATTTAAAAATCGCATCAAGTTTTTGGAAAGAAGCTATCAAAAAAACATTGCCTTTTTTGGAATTGATAAGGGCTACTCTCCTTTCTTCCCCGATCCGAATGTAAAAATTGAGAATTACCGTGATACCATTGAAGCAGATGACTTGGACTATTTTGAACGCTTTGTAGATCTATGCAACCGGAATCATATCAAGCTCTACCTATTCCGTGCTCCTATTCTGGAATGTGAACGTTCAGACAGCCGCGAATTCGACGAATACATTCATGCCTTCACTCAAAAGAATAATATCCCTTATCTAGATCTGAAATGCGACTATCAAATTCATTCGCAGTATTGGACACAAACCCATCCCGCCGATAGTTTGGCGAACCTGATCACCAAAGATGTCGAAAAATTTCTACTTAAATACAAACAATAGTACTTGCTTCATTTTTTCATAGAGTGAGCTCTTATGATAAAGTGTAGGTGATTGATATCCTTTCATTGCTTGTTTTAAACTTTTTACCTCGAGGCCCCAATTATTAATTATTACTTATTAATTATTAATTATACTCTCGTCATCATCTTCTCTGCATCCCAATAAATGATCTTCTTCTGAAAAATGCTATCATTTACCGCCAAGCAAGGCGCGCAGGCTCTGAAACCAACTATTGGATCTTCAATCACTTTTGCTCCGGTTCTCACTCCATTAAAGAAGTTCGCAAAATGCTCCACATGCTCATTGAATCCTTCCGGTGTTTTGAATTGAATCGGTTCTTTAGTGGGCGAAGCTTTGTCTGCTGCCGAGTACTTTTGATCGTATGCTTTCAATAATTCTTCTTGCATGGCTTTGGGGTAGGTTTCTAAAGAATCCCAACCTCCAATACCAGGTGCTTTGGGCATTAAGCTGTTATGCACAGTGAGACCATCCCATCCTAACTCCATTACACCATCGCTTCCCACCAATCGAGTACTTCCCTTGTCTCCTGCCCCACTGATAAAATTCACACGGAGCATTACTTGAAAAGAAGGATGTTGATCGGTACTTGGATATTCAAGAATGGCGGTTAAAACATCCGGTACATTGCGACCGTCTTTCCAGTACACTAGTTGCCCGTTTGCCATTATTTTGGAAGGTCCATGGCTTCCTGTTATAAAATGAATTCCGGTTAAGAGGTGTACAAAAAGATCGCCCGACATGCCGGTTCCAAATTCCTTATAGTTTCTCCATCTAAAGAACTTCATGGGATCAAAAGCTTGTTTGGGCATTCCTGCAATGTACTTGTCCCAATCAACAGTAGCAGCACTTGCATCTGTGGGTAACGTATATTGCCAAGCACCAAGTGCACTTTGTCGATCCGTGAATGCCTCAATACAATTCAATTGACCAATGGCTCCCGAACGATACAGTTCTCTTGCTTTCGCAAAATCCAATCCGCTAATTCCCTGACTTCCCACTTGCATTGTTTTACCACTGGCTTTCCAGGTATTGATCACACCCAATCCTTGCGATAGTTGATGCACCATTGGCTTTTCACAATACACATGCTTACCGGCTTTCAACGCATCGGTAGAAATGCGCGCATGGTGGTAATCACTGGTAGCAATGATAATGGCATCAATATCTTTTCGCAGTAAAAGTTCTCGATAGTCTTGCGTCACAAACAGATCTTTCCCATAGAGTTCTTTCATTCTTGTTAGTCGCCCTTTATACAAATCGCAAGCACCTGCTAAACTAACGCCGGGAACCTTTAAAGCAGAAGCGAGGTCATTGTGCCCCATGATACCGGTTCCTACTACCGCCACACGAATGGCATCGTTGGCTGTGTATTTTCTTTCGTATTGCAGCATTCGAGTATCGTATCGCTCCTCTGCTTGCAGCCGTTCCAAAGAACCTGCACCATAAAACAAAGCGGTACTGCTTAGTTGTTGAAGAAATTTACGACGTGAAGCACTCATAAGAAATAGTTTGGTTGAGCAATCGATTGATGATGAAATTTATCGGAGGAATCTCATTCCTCAGCTTTCATTGCATTCAAGTTAAGAAAGGATGCGCTAATTTTGCGCTATGAAGCGAAGTTTGTTGGTAGTTTTTTTATGGATGCTCCTTTCTGAAATCAATGCCCAATCCGTTCAGAATTTATATACTGAAATGGCTTTATATGGCAAACGCCAACGGATGGCTAAGGATATTAGAGAAAATGTAATCGCCAAAACATTCTTGCAAGACATCAACGAAGACAATGAGCACCGTTTTGAGTCGGCTTGCAATGCCATTTCCCAGTTTCTTATTAAAAACGACACCGTAAAACTTGGCTTTCGTAAACTCTTTAATGCATTCGATCAACTTCAATATGATACTCGAAAAGCATTGCTAGAAGCGGCTTATGCGGTATACCCTACCGAGTTCACAGAGCAAATACAGCAAATTTTCCGAAAACAAACCGATGCAAAACTGTTCTCAATGGCGGCGGCGTACTGGATTCGCGCCAATCCTTCAATTGATGTGAGCAATCAAATTAGCATAAGAACTGTAGAGCAATTTTCAGAGCCGGATTCCTTTCCTATTTTAGAATCGCTTACTCATTATGTGCAAGACAAGATCAAGCCTAAAAAGACCAGCGCTCCATCTGTCAAAGACCTTATTCAATTTCACAAAGAAAAAGGCAATAAAGTAATCTACTCCTTTCAAAGAGAGAATCGCGACTATCCGGGTATGGCCATTGTGCAGAATGCAGATGGAAGTTTTGTAAGAAGAGCAGACGGCGCCATTATGATGTTCGAACAACTGGCTCGTTCAGGCTCATCTCTTCCCTATTTCATTTCAAATGGAAACACACCGCAAGGAATGTACAGCATTCAGGGGACCGCTGTATCAAGACTCGGTTTCATTGGCCCTACACCCAATATTCAATTAGTAATGCCTTTGGAAGACAGTTCAAAGAATTTCTTTCATGGACTCAAACTTTCAAACGAAGAACTCATCAGTCATTATCAAAACTATTGGCCCGCTTCATGGCTGAAATTCAAGCCCCGATTGGAAGCACTGGAAGCAGGCAAAATCGGCCGCTCTGAGATCATTGCACACGGTACTACCATTGATCCGGAATTCTTTAAAGACTATCCTTTCTATCCCCTCACACCAACAATGGGCTGTTTGTGCGCAAAAGAATTGTGGAATGTAACCACCGGCAAACCGCTAGTGAGTGAGCAGTTCAATATGTACAGTGCTTTTATGTCTACCTCCGGTTCAAAAGGCTATTTAATCGTCATTAACCTTAACGACAAAAACGGCCCTGTTACAAGAGCTGAACTGGAAGCATTATTGAAGTGATGACATTAAGGCCTCAACTCAATTGTAGGCGTATCATTGGAATTGTTGAGTCTTCCAAAATGATCAACCGGGTAATTAAATGGATGCAGGTAGTGATCGAGTATCACGGCTACTTGAGCTTTTGTTAAAGCAGTTGAACTATTGATAGAACGGTTGCTCAGAACTTCTTGCAATTCTTCATTCGACTTCCAAAAGCTTATCTTGATTCGTTTCGCTAACATCACAATGATCAACTGAGCTTTTAAATTACTCACTGTGATCTTGGTATTTGATTTACTGAGCCCGCCAATTCCAAAAAAGGAGCCAAGACCCTCCGACAATTCATTTTCAGTAATTAAAGAATCAGGATCGAAAAAAGTTTTATTGGCCCAACCTTCCGGAACACCTCTCGACTTCAATATACCGGTAACCCCTATGCGCTGAATGGATATCCAATTAGGATGCTCAGGTTTCACATCAAAATAGGGTCTGAGATAAGCTTTCGCCGCTAGTAATTGCGCTTGAACATTTCGAACATCGGCTTGCTTTACTGAATATGATGGGTTTGCTTTTCGTTCCTTCAAAACAACCGCGGCGAGGGCTCCTGCAGCCTGTCCGGTAAGCAATACACAAGGTTGCAAGCGAGTAGATCCATTAACAATATTGGAAACAGAAATTCCTTTTTCGGCCACAATCAAGTTCTCGACATCTTTTGGAATCAAACTACCCAATGGAATACTAAATGAAGGCACGCGCGGGAAATCAATATTCGGCGGATTCTTTTCTTTGCTGTGATGATGATCTACCGGATAATCGCCTACCGAAATTCCGGTTCTATATAAAGGATCATTTTGGTCAAAAGGCTCAATCAAATCGTTTACATTTAGGCGAACTTCACCTTTTACTCTTCTACCCTCACGATGATAGGGCATCAATGCCAATCCTGAACCACCCGGAAATAAAGGAGATAAACCGAGGTTCTTTTTTCCTAACTGAGTTTGAATAAAATAAACGAATCCGAGTGTTTGTTGGCGGGCTGCTTCAAGGTATTCGTATCTCTTTATTTGAGGAATCGATGTTACGTTTACATAGTAATCATTCCCGTGCGCCGGCCAATTGATCATGTATTGTTTATTGGGAAGCAAGGCATAGTCCAACATTTTCTCGGTGTTTACTTTGTAGGCTGAACCATCGGGGCAGGGAGCATCCAAACAAGAACAGAAATAGTGGGTGCTGTCATAGTTTTTCGGGCGAGGAATGGTTTTATTGGCATTAGGACCGTAGTCTTTTAAAACCGCCACCCAAGTAAGATCTTGAATCATGTCCGATTTACCAGGGGCCATAGTTTCTTTGGCATAAATGGGATGTTCCATGCCCAAATCAAAACCCGCCCCGGCTGATGCAAATACATCACCTAAATCAGTTGCGTCAATCACCAGTGAAGCATTCACAGTAAGCTTTTGTCCTTTTTGATTTACAAAAACAGCTCCTGTTATTGACTTCCCCATCATCAACGCTTTCTCAAAAAACCATTGATACTTTACAGTTAGAAATTTCTCCCGCTTGAACATGGCTTTGAAAATGCTATCTCCAACTTGTGCTTCAAAACAGGTTTCACTGATCCAACCCGTGAACAGGTTTCGGGTTTTGTAATGCTTGTATAATTCTTCTCGGAACTCCATCCAAATGCCACTGTGGAGTTCATCGTTTCCATCGGTACAGCTCACACCGGCAGCCGTTAACATGCCCCCCAACCATTGCGTTGGTTCTATCAAAATAGTTTTGTTTTGAAGGCGCGCCGATTGGATAGCGGCGCCTACGCCACCCGTGCTGCCTCCAATCACCAATACATCAGTGTTAAGCGTTGTTTGAGTCCATCCGTATGTGCTTAAAAACAGGAAGCAAAAGCCGGTTACAATCGGTTTCATATAATGGTATTAAATAAAAACTCCCGCAAGAAACACTTGCGGGAGTAATTTATGAAGAACGAGCCTTAATTAGAAGGGTAAATCGTCCATTGGTTCATTAATATCCATCACCGGTGAACCAACCGAGCTGTTTGAAGCGGGTCCGCTGTAGCTAGGACTTGCTCCTGCATCACCACGGCTACCTAACAATTGAACACTGCTCACACGAAGGGTTAAAGATGCACCACTAGTGCCATCGTTTTTGGCATAAGTGCGTACTTCAGGAGAACCTTCAACATACACTTGTGTACCCTTTTTCAAATACGGAGCGATTCCTGTACGGTCTGTCCAATAGGCACATTCCACCCAAATCGTCTTATCTTTTTGGTTCCCTTGTTGATCGCGGTATTTTTCGGTATGCGCAACGCTGAAATTGATAACATTCTTTCCATTAACGGCATTGGTAACACAATCTTTCCCCAGATTGCCAATCACTTGCATTTTGATCATAACTTATTGTTTTTTGCGTCCTTGCTTAAAAATTCGAGGGCAAATTACACTATACCCTAGTGACTTCCTCGGGGTAAAACCCGTTGGGGAAAAGTTTTTTCAACTTAAAATGCTGTGAATTTCTACACGGCCAATGGAAGTTCGGAAAAGAGTGCAACCGCAGCCTCTACTTCCTCAGAACCAAGAAGATACGGCAAAAAACTCAGTGACGACAAACGAGAGACCAACGATGGTTTCGCAGCTTTTGACGGTTTTGCATAATACCGATCATACAGTTCTTCTGTAGAAATACCCCGAATTCCCTCCTCCTTACAAAAAGCAAAAAAAGATTCCATGGCGGCTAAGATCTGGTCACAATCTTTTTGAGTTGGTGCATAAGGATTAATTCCCGGCATCACCTCAATATTATGGAACATCATATTGTAAACAATGATCTCTTCTCCCTGATAAGTAAACTGGTATTGCTTTACCAACTTTTGCAGCTCTTTATCTCCAAAAAAACTCGGGCGCAGCCAAGTTCTCTTGAAATAATAGGGCTTTCTTCGCAAGCCTCCCAATGAAAAAAGCCACTCTTTCCAATAAGGTATTTTCTGAAGTGCTATCGAAACCGGTATCTGGAGAATCCCTTCCGACAACTTCGACTTTTCTATCATAGAAAAGTCTGTCATAAAGTAAGGTTGTTCAGGAGCATTTTTGAAATCACAAATATTTTTGCGTGTATGATCGTCCCATTTTATATGCGGGGTAACACTGGTATCTACCTTATAACCCAATTTCTTTAGAACCCGAATGGTATTCACTCCTGCCGCAAATCGACCTGCTCGAAAAACAATCGGTTTGTATCCAAATTTTGATTCGAACAAATCTGTAATGGCGTTCAACTTTCCCTCTTCAATGTCATTGGGATAATCACAACAATTGGCCCTTGCCTTTTTACCTGCATAATTGTCAAAACTTTTTTCGGGAGCAATAAACTCAGGATGTAAATGAGTTCCAAGTTCATATGCACCTTCCAATTCTCTTAAAACAGCGACACTGGCCTCGTTTTCAATAACCACATTGTTTAACAAATAGGTAGGAACCAGATCGTATTTGATGAACAAAGGATGCAAAATGTCTTTGATCCCTTTCTCCACACCGGTAAAGGTTAACGGGGATGAATACGTCCAATCACTGCTACAATCCGGCTCCACGTCTATCGTTATAGTCAAAAATTTCTTCATGCATTCTTAAGTGTTAGAATAGGCTAAACATACTGCACAAACATTAGAATACATATTTGGTTGTTAAGAAATTTTCAACACCAAAGGTATTTGGGTATATTATTCTTCTCCCCTATCACCACCACTGTTCACCAATCTTCCGAAGAAAATAGCATTCATAAACAACTTGGTTCCACCCAGCCAGAATGCTCTAAAGTTTGGATTATCGGCAATATTGATCACACGACCCGATCCTACCTGGCTCACCAAAACTGCTGCACAGCCTTTTACAGCATCGTAATTCTCTTTACTAACCCAGCCACTCTGCAATGGATTCGCTGTATACACGAAGGGAATAGCAAAAGGATTCTTTCCCTTTTCCATGTACACTCTATTGGCCTTGAACAAACTCACCACTTTTTGCTGGTAACCATAAGCAAGCGGATTGCTTTGGTCGATCGCCGCACCAAAAATAGCTCCACTCATTTGTTGAGCACCGTTGATCTGTTCACGATCTACATAAGTAAGATTTTTTAGACTGTCTAAAGGAGATTTCGCCTTTTTGAAATTGACGGTTGTAATACCATTATCTGCACACCAATTAATAGCCTCTTCTAATGCAATGAGTGTTCCGCCTTGTTGAACCCATGCTTTCAATTTGTCTTTATTGATATCTCCATAACCACCTGAAACCATGATCAAGGTGTTGTAGCGACCCAGCTCCACTCTGTTAAAACTACTCACATCCAAATGTGTAGAAGGAATATTCATGCGTTGATCTAACAAATGCCAAATTTCACCTGCATCAGTTGCACTTACACTGTTACCTACCAACATCGCTACAGAAGGTTTAGCAACTGCAGCCATGCGACTGCTTCCTAAGTCGCTTCCGCTTGTTACATTACCTGTTGCCACACTGTAAACTGTAATACCATTTCGAATAGCACCTTCTTCAATCTTTTTATACAACTGATCTGAACTCATGCTTTGCAATTGTACAGAAATAGAGATAGTACCATAGGCAAATTTTCGACTACCCGCACTTGTTGGAATTTCAAAAGTATTGGTTGCAGTTTTCACAATGATTCCACTGTTCTGCAATTCGTATAAAAATTTAGGTGCTAGCAATTCATCCCACTCAAACAAATAAGCATAATTCGATTTTCCTCCAACCACTGAACCAGAGGGCATGGTTACGGCCTCCACTCTATCACCTATTAAGGAAGGACTAAATTTAGCAGCTCCCAATTCGGCATAATTCAAACCAAAAGCCAGTGGTAAGGTCCAAGCGGTGATATCGTAGAACAAGCTGTCTTTATACTGCAATGTTTTATCAAAAATTCCATGAATCAAGCGGTATTGAGGTTGATTGGCCGGAACAATGTATCCTTCTCCTTTCGGAATGACGCCATTGTCACCCGCTACTTCCGCAGCAGTTTTGTAAACTTCAATTTGATGGCGTTTGAGCATCTCCGTGAAAATAGCCGCCTTGGTTGCATCTTTTTTCGCACTGTACACAAATGCTTTTACGGGTGCAGTGGCCGCTTCTGAAATAGCTGTTTTGTAAAACTCACGTTGCCATTGTAAAAACTCCTTCTTCAAAGCAGCGGCACCTTCCAAAGTTGAAAGAGTGGTCACGAATTGATTGCGAATCGTAAAAGGGAATTTCAACAATCCATTGGATGTTTGTTGTGCATGACCTCTGGAACTTGCCTGTTCAAACAAGATTCCGATGGCGCCGTTCACATCCGGATAAGTGGATCCTTTTCCATAATAATAGTCGTCGTAGTTTTCTTTGGTAAAATACAAAGAACCGATTCGATCCAAAAATTTCGCGTGGTACACAGCGAGCTTGCCCGTCAACTCTTGATTCTTTTCAGGAGTAATCGGATTCACACGTGAAGGAACACCAGGTTGAAAGAAAAAGGTAGCATTGCTTCCTTGTTCGTGGTGATCGGTTAAAATATTGGGCTTCCATAAATGGAACCATTTCAATCGGTTTTGACTTTCAACATGTACAGCCGGCAACCAATCGCGGTTCAAATCGAACCAATAATGGTTGAAACGACCTCCGGGCCATACTTCATTGAATTCTCTTGAATTGGGATCGGTCACCAAATTCTTGCTCTTATGTTGGTTCACCCAAGTGGAGAAGCGTTGCAATCCATCGGGATTAAAAGAAGGATCAAATAAGATCACTACTTTATCTAACAATTCATCTATGTTTTTGCCTTGGGCTGCGGCCAAATAATAGGCGCTTAATAAACTAGCATTGGCACCACTGGGCTCATTACCATGAATGGAATGCCCAACCCAAACCACAATCGGCATTTGATCAATGGGCAGGTTTCCATTGAATGAAGGATCGGTTAATTGAACGTGCTGTTGTCTGATCTCTTCTAAACGCGCATGATTTTTTGGAGAAGTAATGATGAGGAGCACCTGAGGACGGCCCTCATACGTAAATCCCATGGTTTCCAATTTAATTCTGTCGGGGGCTGCTACAGCAAGAGCCTTCATGTAATTTACCAATCGGTCATGTGTTACATGCCATTCCCCTACTTCATGGTAGATCACCGATTTAGGAGTGGGAATGTTGGGATTGTAACTAACACTGTCGGGCAAATAATAACTCAATTCCTGAGCACTTGCAAAAAAGGTAAACAGGCTGAAAATCAGCGCAATGGGAAGTTTTCTCATACATTTTTAGTTGGATTTCTAAGGTAACAAAGTTTACGGTATAAAAGCACCTCCCATCCCTTCCGGTTTACGAAATAAGAAAAACATGTTGAAAACCGGCGACTCACCTCGAGGATACCACCCTCTTAAACCGCCCAAGCATCGTATCTTTGCCCATTCAAGTGAAGAACGTATGAGTAAAAAAGGAAAAGTGCTGGTAGCGATGAGTGGCGGTATCGACAGTACCGTTACCGCCCTGATGTTGAACGATCAAGGGTATGAGGTGATTGGTATTACCATGAAAACATGGGACTATGCAGCCAGCGGTGGCAGCAAGAAAGAAACCGGCTGTTGCAATATCGACAGCTTTAATGATGCGCGCATGGCAGCCGTACAACATGGCTTCCCCCACTATATATTGGACATTCGAGATGAATTCGGTGATTTCGTGATCGATAATTTCGTTGAAGAATACTTGGCAGGAAGAACGCCCAACCCTTGTGTGATGTGCAATACCCATATTAAATGGCGTGCTTTGCTTAAAAGAGCCGATGCATTGGATTGTGAATTCATTGCAACAGGTCACTATGCAAAACGCTTTCAACACAGCAATGGTCGGTATTATGTAAGCAAAGCAGTAGACGAAACCAAAGATCAAAGCTATGTGCTATGGGGATTGCAACAAGATCTATTAAGTAGAACCTTGTTACCCCTTGGCCCTTATCGTAAAACAGAGATTCGTCAAATGGCTCACGATTATGGCTATCCTGAATTAGCTAAAAAGCACGAGAGTTATGAAATCTGTTTTGTGCCCGACAATGACTACCGTGGTTTTCTAAAAAGAAAAGTAGAAGGGCTGGAAGAAAAAGTAAACGGCGGAAACTTTGTTGACAAATCGGGAAATATTCTTGGTAAACACAAAGGTTATCCTTTCTATACCATTGGTCAAAGGAAGGGATTGGACATTACTTTTGGTAAACCGGTGTATGTTACAGGCATCCAACCGGAAACCAATACCGTAGTTTTAGGAGATGAGGAAGATTTGAATAAAAATGAGATGATCGTATCCAAAATCAATTGGGTAAAATACGAAGGTGTGGAAGATGGCTTTGAAGCAACTACCAAAATTCGATACAAAGATGGTGGTACCATGAGCCATTTGTACAACCATGAAAAAGGAATTGAGGTGAAGTTTTATCAGGATGCAAAAGGGGTTGCGCCGGGTCAAAGTGCTGTGTTTTACGAAGGAGACGATGTAGTTGGGGGTGGCATCATTCAGCGGCCATTTTAAAACCGATTGATTTTCAACTCCTTGCATTTTCTGCTTTTTGGTTGGAAAAGCAATAAAACAGGTTCTAAATCGTTAATTGTGAAGTTGTTTTGTGTTTTAACCCAAATCTCAACCCTATATCCATATTATGCAAAGACTGTTGAAAATAGCACTGCTGTTGTTCGTAAGCGCAAGCTTGCTCACCTCTTGCGAAGAGAAAGCGCAAGTATTGACTCCTGCATTAAGTGATTATATGCCCCTGGAAGTTGGAAAATACATTCGCTACAGATGCGACTCTACTGTATTTGTAAACTTCGGCACCAAGGATACCGTAAAATCTTATCAAGTAAAAGACGTAGTTGACGCATTAATAACCGACAATTCAAATCGTCCTACTTATCGAATCATTCGTTATCTCAATGATACTGCCGCGTCCGGCACCTGGACACCTATTAGTACATACACGGTAACACCAACCAATGCAACTATTGAACTGGTAGAAAACAATCTTCGTTTCGTGAAATTGAAACTACCAATTGCAGACGGCGTTACTTGGGGTGGCAACAATTATATTCAAACAACTTCTGAAAGTTCTACTGTTCAGTATCTGAAAGGGTGGGACTATGTATACGACAAGTTTGAGCAAGCGTTCACTGTATGGAACAATCTAAACATTCCCAACACAGTAACCGTAAATCAACGCGATGAAACCTTAGGAACTCCAACAGACGCTAATTTCTACAGCGAACGTAACTTTAGCAAGGAAGTTTTTGGAAAGGGCATTGGCCTCATCTACAAAGAATTCTTGCATTGGGAATACCAACCACCAAGTAGTTCAAATCATGGATATACTGGCTATGGTATCAAATTAACGATGATCGATCACAATTAAAAAAGCTGGAAATGAGAAGGGTACTGCTGTTGATGGGAATTCTTTTCTTTGCAACACTTTCAAGTACTGCACAGTATAGCAGGTACGTAGTAAAGTTTACAGACAAAAAAAATACGCCCCACAGTTTATCAAACCCTTCTACTTATTTGAGTGCAAAAGCAATTGCACGTCGTGCCAAGCAAAATATCAGTATCGACTCAACCGATCTGCCCATTACCCCCGCTTATTTAGACAGTATTCGTTCCGTACCAAATGTTACGGTACTAAATGTTTCAAAATGGTTTAACCAAGTATTGGTCAAAACTACCGACCCCGCTGCACTGGTAAAAATCAATAGTTTTCCTTTCGTGAAAACCGCGGCTCCTATTGCATTGAATGTAGACAATATCGACAAAGGGCAACCAATCACAAATGAAAAATATGGCGTAGTGGGAAATGAATTGATTGGCATGAACGGCCTCAACGGTACTCACTCTCTCAGTTACGGAAATAGTTACAATCAAATTCATTTACACGAAGGCGAATACTTACACGATCTTGGCTTTACCGGCAAAGGAATTACCATCGCCATCCTTGACGGAGGCTTCTTTGGTTATAAGACCAATGCGGCCATGGACAGTGTTCGCTCTCAAAATAGAATTTTGGGTGTTTGGGATTATGTAGCCAATGAAGAAAGTGTAAATGAAGATCATCCACATGGATTGTACTGTTTCTCCATCATAGCCGGCAACAAACCGGGCTCCTTAATGGGGTCAGCACCTCACGCTAGCTTCTATTTGTTCAGAACAGAGGATGTGAATTCAGAATATCCCGTAGAAGAACAAAACTGGGTAGCAGCGGCAGAATATGCCGACAGCGTGGGAGTTGATATGATCAGTTCATCATTGGGTTATTATGATTTTGACGACGCTTCCTTCAACCATAGTTATGCCCAGCGCAATGGTAATACGGCACTCGTTACATTAGGCGCCGACTTAGCCGCTAAAAAAGGAATCATTGTAACCAATAGTGCCGGTAATTCGGGTAATGCTACAAATGATACGAAATACATTGCTTGCCCGGCCGATGGCGATAGCGTGGTGGCAGTAGGTGCGGTAACACAGGCCGGCATTCGCGCAAAATTCAGCAGTTGGGGGCCCAATGGTGCCGGTGCTCGAAAACCAAATATTGTATCAGTAGGTCAAGCCACGGTACTGGCCAATACCGCCGGTAATGCATCGAGTGGAAATGGTACTTCGTTTTCGAACCCGCTCGCTTGTGGATTGATCGCTTGCCTGTGGCAAGCATATCCCGAGTTCACCAATATGGAAATCATCAATGCCGTTCAAAAAAGTTCGAGCACTTATACAAGTCCCAATGATAGCTTGGGATATGGCATTCCGAATTTCAGAAAAGCATATGAATATCTTGCAGCGGAAAGACTGAAAAAGAATCAGGATGCAATTCTTGGATCGAATTGGATCAAGATCTACCCTGTCCCCTTTAAACAATCCCTTTCTGCATTGCTAAAGGCACCGAATACCGGCAAAGCCACACTTCGCTTGTTCAATAGCAATGGTCAACTGGTAGAACTCAAACAGTTGGATGTTCAGTCGGGAAGCACTTATACCTTGAGTTTTGGAGCTGCAGCCAAATTATCGGCCGGGGTTTACATAGTTGAATACCGCGATGGAACTTCAACTCAACGAATTACTATTCAGAAATAAACAAAGCTGCAAATAAGGTATCGGCCTTTCTTGAAGTTCCGTTTAGATATCCCGAATAAACCAATCTCATTTTTTTATTGGAAAGAATTTCTTGCACTCTCTCTTCATTTTCTTTGGTAAATACAGAGCAGGTACAATACAGGAAATAGCCCCCGGGCTTCACATTTGCAAGAACATTGCTTACAATTTTGGATTGAATTGCTGCATAGGTCTCAATTTTTTGTTGATCAAAGAAAAGGTATTGCTCAGGCGTTCTCGACCAAGTGCCGCTGCCTGTGCAAGGCACATCAGCAATTACCAAGT